>CAMVOG010000044.1 GCA_947169005.1 uncultured Clostridia bacterium
AGCCAGATGCTCGTCGTTGAATTTGCCCATACTCTTTTCCTCGCTTTCCGTTGTTGATCTCTTTTACTTTTGCTCGGGGCGGCCGCCCTGCTCGGCCCAATAAGCGTCGTTCTTCTCCTCGATCATGTCCATGATGTAGGCGCAGCAGTCGGGGAAACCGCCGAAATGCCGGTGAAGGGCAATGCACTTCACGCAGTTGCCGTGATACCAGCAGTCGGAATGGGTGCAGCGGCAGGCCTGGTTCTTCTTGTCCTTCGCGATCTTGTCCCAGGCGCAGAGAATGTCGGAAATATCGACGCCCTCGGCCTGACCGCGGGCAAGGATCCGCTCGCGGGAGCCGTCGGGATCGCCCTCGTCCACCAGGTCGTTGCCCTTGCCGCCGCCCTGGATCTTGTAGTGCATATTGTAACGGCGGTTCATAGGCACACCCTCCGACACCTTCTCATCAATGGGCCGCAGGCAGTCGGGGAATCCGTCAAAGGTACGGTGCAGGGTCATGCATTGGGTGCAGTTGTGGTTGTTGTGACAGCCGGTGCGGGGGCAGGTGCAGTACAGCTCGTTGGGATCGCCGGTGATCTTGTCCCACTCCTTGCGCTGCTGCTTTTTCTGTTCCTCAGTCATTTCCTCCCAGGGGATGCCCAGGGTCAGGAGCTTTTTCAGATGCTCTTCATTGTATTTACCCATACTCAACGCCTCCATTTCGATCGGCCCTTACGGGCCATCCGTGTCCGCCGGGCGGACTTCTGTCTGATTCTATGTTAATTCCGCGCCGTATTGAAATCAATTTGCTTTTCCGTGGGATCGTTCACGGATGCTGAACGGTTCCGCGGCGCAAAAAAAACCGCCTGTCGTTCCCGCGAGGGGGCGACAGGCGGTTATGCTGCTTTAAGCGCTGAAATGCTTCTGAATGACTTCCCGCACGGTCCGGACCAGCGGCCTTTCCACCGCCCCGGGCTTTTCCCTCAGCCAGTAGAGGTGCAGGGAGGGATCCACGTCCGCGTCCCGGATGGGCAGGAAGCGGGTGTTTTTCATCTGGTAGTTTTCGTAGACCTTTCTCACCATCGTAAAGGCCAGCTTTCCCGTGCGGTCCGCGTCCACAGCCCGCATCATTTCATAAAAGCTCTCGCACTCAAAGGTCACGGCGGGGAAGAGACCCTTGCCGGCAAACATTTCATTGAACAGCTCCCTCTGCGTATTTCCGGGGGGATAGGCTGTGAAATGCAGGTCCGCAAGCTCTGCCAGGGACACGGAGGAGCGGGAAGAAAGGGGATTTTGCATGGAGATCACACAGCCCATCTCCTGTCTGCGCAGAACGCAGCCCTCCAGAATGGGATCCGTCAGCTTCATGGCGACGATGCAGAAATCCACGTCGCCCCGCACAAGCTGAGGCACGATATTGCTGAGCGTGGATTGCGTCGATTTGATCTGAATATCCGGACATTGCTGCTCCAGCTCCAGAAGAAGGCCCGGAAAGCCCGCGATGGTCGGCGAGATCAGGCGGATCTGCTTCTTTTCGTTCCGGCGGAGCTGTTCGATCAGCCCGGTCCCGCGGGAGATCGCCTCCAGCGCAAGGCTGGCGCTGGGCAGAAAGGCTCTGCCGTAATCGTTGAGACGAATGCCCCGCCCGACCCGGTCAAAAAGGCTGGTCCCCAGCTCGCTCTCCAGCCTGCTGATGGACATGCTCAGGGTTGAGGGGGAGATATACAGCTCCTCGGCGGCCCTGGTCAGATGCTCCAGCGTTGCCAGCTTTACGAAAAACTGCAGCTGCGCGAGATCCATGTCTGAGGCCTCCTTTCCGTTCATATTTTCGTAATTAATGTTTAACTATTTTCCACATATATTTTTAAATATTATAGCATCCGGGAGTGGAAATGTCCACACTTCTTTTTCAGACTGTGAAAAAGAAGATTGTTCAAAAAGCGTGAACGATCACGGAAGAAAGAAAATTGTATTATTTATAAAAACCGCTTATGCTGAGAGTACAAGGATGGCCCTGCGGCCGCTGATGAGTATGGAAAGAGCTTGAGCCTGAGTGAAGGAGGTCGATCAAATGAATCCATTGCTGGAGGAACATCTGAGAAAGCTTGACCCCTCGGGGATCAGATGGGAGGACAAGACCGAGGAGCAGAAGGAGGCCCTGCGGCGGGAATGGGACGCGGTCGTCGGCGTGCCCAGGAACCTGACCTGCACCTGCCCGCGCACCTTCTGTGAGAACAATCACAACTGCCAGTTCTGCATGGCGACCCATCGCAGTTACGGCAGTCTTCCCGATTGCCTGCGCCTGGTGGACGACAAGCTCAATGCGGATGTGCCCCTTGAAAAGCGGCACAACATCCATTCCCACATGAACAACAACCAGCCCGTGGCCATCAACAGGGAAGAGTATCACAACCGCATTGCCGAGGCTGTGAAGAACGATCCCGACGCGATGGAGGCCGGCCGCCAGCGTGCCAAGGTCTGGCACGACCTGGTCAGAAATCCCGAAAACGTCAAGTGCCGCTGCAAGATGACGGACTGCCGCTTCCATGGCAACTGCACCAAGTGCATCGCCCTTCATCGGCATTTCGACGGTTTCCCCAGCTGCTGCGAATCGATCCATGACAAGATCGCCGCGGCGATCCTGGCCTACCGGGCGGAGCAGGCGGCAGCCGAGTAACCCCCGGGTCCCACCCCCGCAAAGCGTACCAAGAAAAAACTGAAAGGAGAATACCTATGAAACGCGTACTTGTGCTTATCCTCGTTCTGGCATTTGCTTTCGCTCTCTTTGCAGGCTGCGGCGGCAATACGACCGGCACCACCGCGGGCACGACAGAGCAGCAGTCCGGCGGCAGCACCGCGGGCACGACGGAGCAGCAGTCCGGCGGCAGCACCGCGGGCACCACGGAGCAGCAGTCCGGCGGCAGCACCGCGGGCACCACGGAGCAGCAGTCCGGCGGCGCCGAGACCACGGAGCCCGCGGGCGGCGAGACGGCGGAGGAACTGCCTTTTGCCGCCGGCAAGTACAAGGCCGATGCCAACGGCCTGGCCCTTGAGAAATATGACTATCCTCTGCCCCTGACCACCTCCGATGAGGTCATCTCCATCTGGACGTCCTGCTATACCCCGGAGTATTTGGAGGAGGAGGGGTATGATTCCATGCCCTTCGCTCAGGAGGTATTCAACCGCACCGGTGTCCACACGGAGCATGTGATGGCTCCCTCCACCTCCCGCGCGGAGAACTTCTCGGTCCTTCTGGCCTCCGACGACCTGATGGATATCATGACCCAGCCTCAGTCCTTCTACGGCGGCCCCATTGAGAAGGCCATCGAGGAAGAGGGCTACTTTGTCAACCTCTATGATTATCGCATGTATATGCCCAACTACGTTTATGAGGTCACCAAGGATCCCGAGGACCGCAACACCATCCATAAGGCCTTCCTGCGTGACGACCTGTGGGCGGTCATGTATGAGCTGAGAGCAGTCAAGGAACTGAGCTCCGGCGCCTTTGCCCGCGGCGACTGGCTCTATAAGATGGGTAAAACGAATAAGGATATCAAGACCTTTGACGATTATCACGACATGTTCACCTTCTTCAAGACGATGGACACCTGCGAGTATCCGGCCACGCTGCTGAAGACCCTGGAGTTGGCCGGCGCCTACGAATGGGTCGGATACGATACCTATTGCTGCTGCTCCGTTACCAGCACCCAGGTCGTGAAGGACGGCAAGGTCTATCTTTCCAACCTGCAGGAGAACGATAAGGAACTCATGCAGCTCCTCGTCGATTGGTACAAGGAGGGTCTGCTTGATCCCAACTGGACCTCTTACGCCAACATTCCCGACATCGGCGACAGGATCACGACCGGAAAGCTCGGCTACATTGCTGGCACCCGCGCCACTACAATGAAGTCCAACGATTCGGCAATTCCCGAGGACGCACCCGTCGGCTGGGTCGCCATGACCAAGCCGCAGCGCTACGAAGGGCAGACCCTGCACCTGGGCTTCCAGACGGACCGTATCTACTGGGGCAGCGCCGGCATCTCCGCCAAGTGTGAAAACATTCCGCTGGCCGTCACCTGGCTTGATTGGCGTTACAGCGAGGAGGGCTCCTTCCTCTATGGCTACGGCGTCGAGGGCGTGAGTTGGGAGTATGACGACGCGGGCAACGTGGTGATCACCGATTTTATCACCAGCCATCCCGGCGGATGGACCATGATCATGCTGACCTACGCTCTGAACAGTATCTGCGAGCCCGGCCTGTATATCAACTACGCCTGGAACGCTCCCGGCAATGAGGTTGCCTTCCAGTACACCCAGGATTGGGAGGACGTTCCCCACGACGATCTGTACGTTTATCCCTCCGGTATCTCCTATAATGATGAACAGAATGAGAAGATCGCCAGCATTTCCGCTGACCTGAGTACCTACCTTGAGGAGAATTACCTCTCCTTTGTCGACGGCTCCAAGCCCATGAGCGATTGGGACGAATACGTAGAGGGCGCGAAGGCGGTCGGCAGCGAGGAGCTTGCCGCGGTCTACCAGGAGGCCTACGATGCCTTCATGAACAGCTGATCGAACAATTATCTGATTTTTCCCCTTTCATTATCTTTTTCTGCGCGGGCGCAAGGCGGCTTTATGCCGCCTTGCGCATTTAAGGGAATCATGCTATGATATATTTAAAGCCGCACGGAGGGCCTTCCCTGTGCGGAACCCCTGCGGATACGGCCAAATACCGAAGAGGAGGAATAGCCATGAGCTTTTATGATGAATACGTATACGAGCTGCCGGCCTATGAACTGCCCAGGGAGGGGGCGACCGCGCCCTCGGCGGCTTTCTTCAACGGCAGACAGAGTATCCCCGGCTCATCGGTGCAGATGGGCTTTACCGTGGTCACCAAGGAAATGACCGAGGGCTTCCCGCATTTCCATCATTCCCGGGAGGAATACTACATGTTTTCCGGGGCAGATCTCTGCAACTTCTTCGATTTTGACGCGGAGATCGAGCTGTGGATGGGGGAGGACCCCGACGAGATGGAGAAGCTGACCATCACGAAGCCCATGCTGGTACGCATCCCGGAGAATATGTGGCACGGGCCGATTCGCTATAAGCGCGTCGGCAAGCCCGTGGCCTTCTCCGCCTGCTTCATGGATGGGGACCTGGGGAAGATCACCCGTGTCATCCGGGAGGACGACACGGTGGAGTATCCCTTCTACAGCACGGAGCTGAACGCCTGCCGCCTGGACGCCGGGGCCCGCTGTACGGGCTGCGGCAAATGCGTGCGGGACTATCTGGACGATCCCGCCGCCGCGCCGGACCCGGCCCTGGCCGGCGCCTTCCGCTGGGCGCGGGAGCTGGTGGAGACCGGCGGCGCCCCCGCCACAGGATGTTACGATCAGTACCTTTATGAGTATCCCGTGGAATGGCACTCCTTCGGGGATATGTACGCCAATCCCCGGGGCAAGTTCAAGGGCATTACCCAGATGCCCGGCTCCCGCTTCTTCGGCGGCTTTTCCGTGGCCTTGAAGCCCAATTCCATGGAGGTGCCCCATATCCACACGGTCAACGACGAGTACCTGTGGTTCATCGGCTCCAATCTGGCGGACCCCCTGGATTATGACGGGGAGGTGGAGCTGATGCTGGGCTGGGACCCGGAGCATATGGAGAAGCTGACGCTGACGAAGCCCTGCGTGGTCCGCGTCCCCGCCAATATGTGGCACTGTCCCATCCTCTTCAAGCGGGTGGATAAGCCCATCGCCTTCTTCCCGCTGTATCCCGATGGGGACTGGTCCAAGATCGTGCGCCGCCCCCGGGCGGACGGCAGCGACGAATATCTCTTCGAGGCGGCCAGCCTGCGGAAGTGCGTCTACAACACGAAGAAATACTGCGTATACTGCGGCAAATGCTACCGGGACAAGGATCTGAAGGTTCGCGGCGGTATCTTTACCTACAAGAAAAAAGAGGGCTGAGCCCCCCAAATAGCAGAAGAAGGGCTGCTGCAAGTGTATTTTGCAGCAGCCCTTTATCATTCGCCGATGCTTCCGTGAAGAAGCATCGGCGTTGTCTCTTTTCTCTTTATCTGCCGTAGCGGTCCGCCAGGAAGAGATAGACGGAGCTGGCCCAGGAGGACCAGAAAAGCTGCTTCTCGCCGAAGGCCACCAGGCCCCGCTCTCCCTTGCCGTTCAGGGCGTTGTGGATGTGGAACAGGCCGTTGTCCCGCAGGGTGCGGGCGTAGCGCAGGCCCATCTCTTTCGCCTTCTCCTTTTCTCCCGCCGCCTCCAGCGCCAGGCACATGATGAGCTGGGCCGGGACGATGACGCTGCCGCCGGTGAAGCCATGGTGGAAGAAGGGGCTGTGGACGTTTTCGGAGGCAAAGCCGAAGTCCGTCTCAAAGCCGTGCTCCCCGAAGATCCAGGCCACGGTCTTGTCGATGATCTCCCGGGGCAGCCGCTTGCCCAGAATCAGCGCGGCGAAGGGAGGCAGACTGTCGGAAAGCCCCTTGGCCCCGGTCCGGGTGTTCACGGGCACCCAGCGCTCCCCGTCCCAGCAGGTCTCGATGAGCTTCTGGGTCAGGGCGTCGGCCCGCTGCTCCCAGGCCTTGCAAAGGGCCTCGTCCTCCCCGATGGAGCGGCCAAGGGCCGCCAGGGCGTCCATCATCACGACGGTGTAGGCGTTGGCGTCCGGCGCGGCCAGGGGGAAGCCCGCGTAGAAGTAGGAGGCGTCCTCCCAGCCCGTTTCGATGGGCCCGAAGTTCGCCCAGACGCCCTTGCCGTCCACGTCCCGGAACTTGAAGAAGAAGTCCACCCACTTGCCCATGCGCACGAAAAGTTCGTGCTTTTCCGCCGTGGGGATGCCGCTGAGATCGGCGTTTTCCAGCAGCCACTTGAGGGCGACGCCCTGGAAGGGAGGCTTCATGCTGTTTCCCATGCCCGCCCGGTGGCTCACGGCGTCCGCGATGCGCCCGTTCTTGTCCTGCAGCTCAAAGCAGCTCATGAGGATATCCCAGGCCAGGCGCGGGTTTTTCGCCAGGCAGATGGCCTGCATGGCCTGCTGCCAGCCGAAGGCGCTCTCGAAGATGAATCGCATCATCTTTACCATCGTGCGGGGATAGAGAACACCCTCGTCCGGGTCAACCATCAGGCTCCAGGTGGTGTAAAGAGCCTGGCGGCGCATGGGCTCGAACTCCGCGGGGAGGGAGGGGTAGAGGGCGTCGCAGAAGGCGTCGAACTCCGCTTCATAGGCCCGCACGGCCTCGTCGTAGTCGGGATAGTCCTCCTTCGCGCGGGGCAGGATATCCACGTCGGATTCCTCAAAGGCCAGCAGCAGGATGCCCGCCTCGTCGGGGGAGGCGATCAGCCCGCCGCCCACATTTGCGAGCTTGCCCTTCAGAACGGTCAGCAAGGCACTGCCCTCGCCGAAGGCGAAGCGGTAACAGCCCTCCACCAGCTCCAGAGGCGGGGTCATGAAGGAATCGGGCAGGGAGATCTTCAGCCCAAGCCCGTCCATGCCCTTGATCAGAACGAGCTTCTTGTCCGCAATGCAGCAGCGGACCGCCCCGGCCTCGCTTTCCAGAATGACCTCGCTCACGGTGTCGGAGATCACCGCGGGGAGCGCCCGCTCCCGGAACAGCTCCAGCTTTACGGCACGGCAGTGATTGGGGGCGTTCAGATCCGCCATCCCGGAGCCGCCTCCGCGGCAGGTGGAGAGATAGAGAGTGCTTTTCCCCAGCTGAGGCTCGCCCTTGTTGTCGTTGGCGAAGCAGAGGTAGCTGCTCCGGCGGCCCAGGGGGTGTCCAGGGGGTCAATGAAACAAACGGGTGCTTTCATGGTCTTTCCTCCTTCATGTCAGCCCTTTACGGGTCTGCGAATACGTGCCTCCTCCGGGTATTTCCGGCGGATGGCGAAGAAATAATAGAGCATCACGGAGGCTGCCGCGCAGAACCAGCCCACCGGGAAGCCGATGTACAGAATGAAGATGGAGTAATTGAAGTGCAGGGCGATGGCCAGGAAAAGCTGTCGGCAGCCGATCATGCCCAGCACGCTGCACAGCATGACCACCATGCTTTTGCCGAAGCCCCGCACGGCGTTGGAGAAGATCTGGTTGAAGGCCATGAAGAAGTAAAAGGGCATCATGGTCCAGATCATGTTGGCCCCGTAAACCACGGCTTCCTCGTCAGAAGTGAAGATGCGCATGAGGGGCATGGCGAAGAGGGCCACAAGACCGCCCACCGCTATGACGTAGACGACGCTCACCAGCGTCGCCACCCGTATGCCCTGAAAGGCCCGGTCCATGCGCTTTGCGCCCACGTTCTGGCTCACGAAGGTGGAGACCGCGAGGCCCAAGCACTGGGCCACCGTCGCCACGAAGCGGTCGATCTTCTTCCCGGCCCCCAGCCCGGCCATGGCCGCCGCGCCGAAGGAATTGATATAGCGCTGGATAAAGAGGTTGGAGAGCCCCACCAAAGAGGACTGGACGGCGGAGGGAAGACCCAGGCGCATGATCTCCTTCAAAAGGGCCTTATCCATTTTCAGCTCCCGGACCGTCAGCTTGTATACGTCTTCGGTCCGCAGCATTTTCTGAAAGACCAGAATCACGCTGATGAGTTGGGAGACTACCGTCGCCAGCGCCGCACCCAGGACCCCCAGGGGCAGCAGCACCACCAGGGCCACATCCAGAATGATGTTGCACACGCTGGAGATCACCAGGTAGATGAAGGGCGTGCGGGAGTCGCCCACCGCCCGCAGGACCCCGGCCCCCACGTTGTAGATGGAGGTAAAGAGGATACCCACCAGGTAGACCCGCAGATAGGCCAGGGCCTCGTCGTACACGTCGTCCGGGCACTTTACCACGTGCAGCAGGAAGGGGGAGAAAATGACGCCCAGCGCCGCCACGGAAAAGCCGATCAGCAGCGAGAAGGCGATGGCTGTGTGGATGGAATCGTGCAGGTTTTTCTGGTCCCCGGCCCCGAAGAAGCGGGAGAAGAGGACCCCCGCGCCCGTGGCAAGGCCCGTGAAGAAGCCGATGAGCATCATGGAAATGTCGCTGCTGGCGGAGACCGCCGCCAAGGCCGTGGTGCCAACCGCCTGGCCCACCACGATGGAGTCCACGCTGTTATAGAGGTTTTGAAAAAGCTGCCCCACGAATATGGGCAGCAGGAAGAGCAGCAGCTGCTTGGTGATGCTGCCCTCCGTCAGATTCTTCGAGCTGGCTTTCATCCGATCATCTCCGGCGGACGATTTTTTGTCACATTATTTCATAAATGGATTATAGTACAAAGCAGGGGCCAATGCAAGCCTCGCGGCCCCGCTTGTTTTTTCAGCCGGATATGCTATAATGATCTGTAATAAAAAGTAAAGGACGTGCTGCATGAAGGAACGTGTAAAAGGATGAGCGGCGGGAAGCGCCCCCTTGCGGCGGGCATCCTGGCCCACGTGGACGCGGGGAAGACCACGCTCTCCGAGGCCCTGCTTTTCCGGGCGGGGGCCCTGCGCAGCCTTGGCCGTGTGGACCACGGGGACGCCTTTCTGGACACCCACAGCCTGGAAAAGGAGCGGGGCATTACCATCTTTTCCAAGGAGGCCCGCTTCACCGTGGGCGAAACGGAGGTCACCCTGCTGGATACTCCCGGCCACGTGGACTTTTCCGCGGAGATGGAGCGAACCCTCCAGGTGCTGGACCTGGCGATCCTCGTCATCAGCGGCACCGACGGGGTCCAGAGCCATACCCGCACCCTCTGGCGGCTCTGCAAACGGGCGGGCCTCCCGGTTTTCATCTTTGTGAACAAGATGGACCTGGCCGGGGCGGAGCGGGAGCGGGTGCTGGCGGAGCTGCGCGCGAAGCTGGACGAGGGCTGCGCGGACTTCACCGCCCCCCGGAACGCCGCCTTTTATGACGCCCTGGCCATGCAGGACGAGGGCATCCTGAACGACGTGCTTGCCCGGGGCGAGGCGGGGGAGGAAGCTGTTCGCGCCGCCATCGCTGCCCGGCACGTGTTCCCCTGCTGGTTCGGCTCCGCCTTGAAGCTGGAGGGCGTGGACGAATTGCTGACGGCCCTGGACCACCTGGCCCCGCGCCCGCGCTATGGCAAGGACTTTGCCGCCAAGGTTTACAAGATCGGCAAGGACGCCCAGGGGGGCCGCCTTACCTATATGAAGCTCACAGGCGGCAGCCTGCGGGTCAAAACGCTCCTCTCCGGCACGGACCGGTCAGGGGAGCCCTGGAGCGAGAAGGCGGACCAGCTCCGCCTCTATTCCGGCGGCAAATTCCGGGCGGTGGAGGAGGTCTCCGCCGGCGAGGTCTGCGCCGTCTGCGGCCTCAGCGCCACCTGGCCCGGCGAGGGCCTGGGAGCGGAGCCCGATTCCCCGGCCCCGGAGCTGGAGGCGGTCTTCACCTATACGCTGCTCCTGCCCGATACGGTGGACCCCCACCGGGCCCTGGACCGTCTGCGGGAGCTGGAGGAGGAGGCCCCGGAGCTGCGGGTGGTCTGGGATGAGCCCCGCCAGCGCATCCGCCTGCAGCTCATGGGCGAGGTGCAGTTAGAGGTCCTGCGCCGCTTGATCGAGGAGCGCTTCGGCTTCACCGCGGCCTTTTCCGAGGGCGGCATCGCCTATCGGGAGACCATCAAATATCCCGTGGAGGGCGTGGGCCACTATGAGCCCCTGCGCCACTACGCGGAGGTCCATCTGCTGCTGGAGCCGGGGGAGCCCGGCAGCGGCCTTCGCTTCGCCGCCGCCGTTTCGGAGGACGAGCTGGACCGCAACTGGCAGCGCCTCATCCTCACCCACCTCATGGAGAAGCAGCACCGGGGCGTGCTGATCGGCGCCCCCATCACGGACATGAAGCTGACCCTCATCGCGGGCCGGGCCCACCTCAAGCACACCGAGGGCGGGGACTTCCGCCAGGCCACCTACCGGGCCGTGCGCCAGGGCCTTCGCTCGGCGGAAAGCGTGCTGCTGGAGCCCTGGTATCGCTTTGAGCTGGAGCTGCCCCGGGAGAACTTGGGCCGCGCCATTGCGGACGTGCAGCAGATGGGCGGCAGCTTCGAGCCCGCCCAGTACGAGGGGGAGAGCGCCGTGCTGACGGGCCGGGCCCCCGTGGCGCGGCTGCGGGGCTACGGCGCGGAGCTCACGGCCTATTCCCACGGCCTTGGCCGCCTCTCCTGCGCGCCGGACGGTTACGCCCCCTGCCAGGATGCGGAGGCCGTCGTCGCCGCCGTGGGCTATGACCCGGACGGGGACCTGGAAAACAGCGCCGATTCCGTTTTCTGCAGCCACGGCGCGGGCGTCGTGGTGAAGTGGAACGAGGTCCGGCAGCACATGCATATCGACACGGGCTGGGGCCGGGAGGCTCCGGAGGAGGACGAGGAGCGCTGGCAGCGGGGCGCGGAAGCCTACGTTTCCCGCCTGGCGGGGGACGAGGAGCGGCTGCGCATCTTTGAGCGGACCTACGGCCCCATCAAAAAGGACCTGCGGGCCTTCCGCAGCCGCCCGCCCCGGCGGGAGCCCTCCGGCGCGGGCTACCGGGCCCGGCCCCTCCCGGACGGCCCCGAGTACCTGCTGGTGGACGGCTACAACATCATCTTTGCCTGGGACGAGCTGCGGGAGATCGCCCAGGACAGCCTGGACGCCGCCCGCAACCGCCTTATTCACCTCATGTGCAACTACCAGGGCTTCCGCCGCTGCGAGCTGATTCTGGTCTTTGACGCCTATAAGGTCAAGGGCAATCACGGCAGCGTGGAGCGGGTCCACAACGTCAGCGTCGTCTACACCAAGGAGGCGGAGACGGCGGATATGTACATCGAAAAGGTGACGAAGGAGATCGGCAAGCGCCACAGGGTCCGGGTCGCCACCTCCGACGGCCTGGAGCAGCTCATCATCATCGGCCACGGGGCCCTGCGCGTCTCTGCCACCGAGTTCCATGAGGAGGTTACCCGCGCCGAAAAAGCCATCCGGGATTTCCTGGACAGCCAACCCCTGTAGGGGCGGCTGCCTGCCCCGTTGTCATTGCGAGGAGCGCAGCGACGCGGCAATCCGTAATCCCATCCTTTTGTAGGGGCCACCGTCCCCGGTGGCCCGGCGTCGCAAGGCGACGCCAGCGCCGCAAGGCGCTGCAACCACGTCCCCGCATTCCCACGCACCATCTCACCACAAGGAGTAATCACCCATGCTGGACAAAGCTCTTTTGGAGGAGCAGCTTGCGGAGCTGCCCCTCATGCAATACGAATTCATCGACACGGCGGAGCTGGCCTTTTCCGAGCGCATCCGCCACATCTGCGAAACGGAATGCCCCATGTACGGCAA
>CAMVOG010000045.1 GCA_947169005.1 uncultured Clostridia bacterium
CGGCCTGGACGCAGAGGAATTTCGCCACGTCCCGGGCGTGATAGCGGGGGCTGTTCTCAGACTTGTAGCTTCCCTCCTGCTCCTCATCCAGGATCAGCAGGCCCAGGCGCTCCACGGGCGCAAAGACGGCGGAGCGGGTGCCCACCACCACGTCCACCTGGCCCCGGCGGATGCGCTTCCACTCGTCGCTGCGCTCCCCGATGGAAAGGGAGGAGTGCAGCACCGCCACCCGCTTGCCGAAGTGGGCCTGGAAGGTGGAGGTAAGCTGAGGGGTCAGGGCGATCTCGGGCACCAGGACCACGGCGGCCTTGCCCCGGGCGATGGTCTCCGCGATCAGCTTGATATACACGGCGGTTTTGCCGCTGCCCGTGACGCCGTAAAGGAGGGCGGCGGCAGGCTCCTCCTTATCCAGCAGCTCCAGAAGGCCCCGGAAGGCCCGGTCCTGCTCCTCGTTCAGCGCCGTGATGCGGGGCTTGTCGGAAGCCCTTACCTCCGGCGTGCGAAAAACCTCCCGCCGCTCCGTTGTGATCAGGCCCTGCTTTTTCAAGGCGTTGAGGCTGGCGGCGGAGGCCCCGGTAAAATAACGCAGCTCCTTCTCGTCTGCGCTGCCCAGCTCCGCCAGGAGCCGCAGGAGAGAGGCCTGCATGGGGGCCGCCTTCTCCTTTTTCTCCGCCTCCCGCATGGCCTCCTCGGCGGAGATGGCCAGGGACGCCACAGCGGCGGTCTTGTCCTTCGTCCGCCGCTCCCCGGAGAGGCCGAGCTTGACGACGCCCGCCGCCTCCAGCGCCTTCAGAGCGGCCTTGCCCCGGCTGCCGAAGACGCTTTGCAGCACCTCCAGGTCTCCCCGGCCCCCGGCGGCATAGAGGGCGTCCAGCAGCTCCTGCATGGCGGCGTCCTCCCCGGCGGCGGCGTAGGCCGCCTCCTTATCCACGCCGGGCACGAGGCGACAAAGGGTCTCCTCCCGAAACCAGAGCCCCGCCGGAAGCATGGCCCGCAGGGCCTCATAGACCGTACAGAAAAAGCGTGCCTTCATCCACTTGGCCAGTTTGAGCTGTGCCTCCGTCAGCACGGGCTCCGGGTCCAGCAGGGCGTCCAGCGGCTTGAGCTTCAGATAGTCCGAGCGCTCAAGGGTCTCCAGAATGACGCCCTCCACCCGGCGGTTGGCCCGGGAAAAGGGCACAGAGACCCGCATCCCAGGGGCGGCGGTTTCCCGCAGGCCCTCCGGGATCAGATAATCATAGGGCTTATCGATGGAAAAGGAGGCGGCGGAGACCGCGACCCTTGCCACGCGCTTTTCCATGCCTCCCCCTCCCTTCCTGGAAAAAAGCTGTTCCGCCGCTTGGGGCGGAACAGAACGGACACGGTTTATCAGAAGCGGCCCCGATCCTCGATGGAGAACTCGCCCTTGGCCAGCTGATTGATGGCCATGGAAACGGGCTTGTCGTCCAGAGGCTCATTCTTCGCCAGGGCCTCCTCCGCCAGATCGCGGGAGCGCTTGGCCACCACGTTCACCAGCAGATAGCGGCTGTTGATGCGCTTTAAAAGATCGGACATGGGCGGATAAAGCATATCCATTTTAATCTTCCTCCTTCAGAAAATGCAGTCTGTCGGCGGAGCGGCATTTCTCCGCCGTGATGATCGCCAGCGCCTCGGAACAGGCGTTCTCGATCAGATCATTGATAACGATATAGCGGTAAAGCCCCGCCCGGCGGCACTCCACGCGGGCCTGGGCCAGCCTGGCCTGGATCTTCTCCTCGCTGTCGGTGCCGCGCTTGCGCAGGCGCTCCTCCAGCACGGCGAAGCCGGGAGGGAAAAGAAAGACGCTGACGGCGTCAGGTCTGTTCGCCATGACCTGCTCGGCCCCCTGGGTCTCGATATCCAGCAGCACGTCATAGCCCGCGGCCAGCTTTTCATTGACGGGTCCGGCGGGGGTGCCGTAATAATTGCCCACGTACTCCGCGTGCTCCAGAAGCTCGCCGCGGGCAATGAGCTCCTCGAATTGCTCCCGGCTGAGGAAGTGGTAATCCACCCCGTCCACCTCCCCCTCCCGGGGGGCGCGGGTGGTGGCGGACACGGAGAAATAGGCCTTATCCAAGGTTTTGAGCAGATGGGCGATCACGGTGCTTTTCCCCGCCCCGGAGGGGCCGGAGAGCACAAAGAGCTTGCCGGGCTGGGATCGATCCATAGGGGTCATCTCCTTTTCAGGCATCAGGCATTAGTATTTAAGGAAAGAGCACATTACTGGTTTTCTTCAAACTTATCCGTTTCCAGGGCGGAGAGGATGACGTGGCCGCTGTCCATGACGAGGACGGCGCGGGTCTTGTGGCCGTAGCTGGCGTCCACCAGGCGGCCCGTCTCCTTCGCCTCCTGCACCACCCGCTTGACGGGGGCGGAATCGGGGCTGACCACCGCCACGATGCGGGCTGAGGAAACGAGGCTGCCAAAGCCGATGGGGATCAGCTTCATGACGGCCACCTTATTCCAGATTCTGGATCTGCTCGCGGATCTTCTCGATCTCCGCCTTCAGATCCACCACCAGGGCCGTGATCTTCACGTCGGAGCACTTGGAGCCGGTGGTATTGGCCTCCCGATTCAGCTCCTGGGTGAGGAAATCCAGCTTACGGCCCACGGCGCCGCCCTTGGCCAGCATATCCCGCATCTGCGCGATATGGCTGCCCAGGCGCACCAGCTCCTCGTCCACGGCCACCTTGTCGGCAAAGATGGCGGCCTCGGTGAGGATGCGGGACTTGTCGATATCCGCCGTCTGCAAGACCTCCATGAGCTTTGCCTCCAGCCGGGCCCGGTATTCCTCCACGGTTTTGGGAGAAAGGGCGGCGATCTGCGCGGCCAGCTCCTCCACCCGGTCCAGCTTGGAGAGGATATCCTCCCGCAGCTTCTCGCCCTCGGTGCGGCGCATCCGCTCAAAGGCGGCCAGGGCCTCGGAGGCGATGGTTTCCAGGTCGGCGGTGAAGCTCTCCTGGTCCACCTCCTTGCGCTCGACGGTGAACACGTCCGGCAGGCGGCCCAGGGCCACGGCGGTCAGATCGTTTTTCAGCTCATACTTCGCGCTGAGCTCCTCAAAGGCGGCCACGTAGGCGGCGGCCACGCCCTCGTTGAGCCGGACGCAGACGTCGCTCCCGGCGGAGGAATCGATGGTGACGAACACGTCCACCTTGCCCCGGCCCACGTTCTTCTGCACCAGGGCCTTGATCCTGTCCTCCGCAAAAATATAGACCCGCGGGATGCGGACCGAGCAATCCAGGAAACGGTTGTTGACGCTTTTTACCTCCACGGTCACGGCCAGGTCCCCGCTCTTTCCCGCGGCGCTGCCGTAACCGGTCATGCTCTTGATGGCTTCTGACATAGTATAGTTCCTTCTCTTCTCAGATTATCTCTTATTTTTTATCTTTTGCCTGTAGATTCCGATCAGTCCGGTAAAGGCGATATCAAAGGCGATGAACACAAGCTCCAGGCCGAGGATCAGAACGCTCGGCCAGATCGCGGGCAGCTCAAGCCCCGTGAGGAAGCCCCGGCTCAGCAGGAGCCAGCAGAGGGCCAGGGCCGCGTTGAAGGCCAGGAGCTTCACGGCCCATTCGGAAACCCGGTTTTTCAGCCGCTCCGCCAGCGACTTCACCAGGGGATACCAGCCGAAAAAGGCCGCAAAAAGGATAGCCGGCGCCTTTTGCGGCAGCAAAAGAAGCGAAAGCAGGGACGCGGCCACCCAGGCCAGCGCCGCCCAGCTCATGCCGCATTCCAGCACGATGCCCGCCCCCAGCACCCCCGCCAGGGCGGCCAAAGCCACCCGCCCCGAGGGGAGGACGGAGCCCAGGAGCAGCAGCACCACCTGCACCCCGGCCAGCATCGCCGCCAGGGTCAGTTTCCTCGTTCTGTTCCTCATCTCAGCAGCAGGGGATCAGGTCCCCGCCCATGCACTCACAGCAGCAGTCAGCGGCCATGAGGCTGCTGCAGCAGCCGCAGGCGTCCATCCCCGAGGAGGAAGAGCTGCTGCGGTACTGCTCCGGGCGATAGTAGCTGCCGCCCGTGGCGGTGTAGCGCAGGGCCTGGGCATATTCGGCGTTGTTGGGGTCCAGCCCCACGGCGGTCTGATAATAGCGGCGGGCCTCGTCGGTCCAGCCCTTGCGGTAGCAGACGCTGCCCATGAGGAAGTTCCACTCCGCGTTGTGCACCACGCCCTGGCCGTTCAGAAGCTGCTCCGCCAGGCCGATGTTGCCGGACTGGATGGCGCTGCGGGCCTGGGCATAGACCGAGGCGCCGCCCCCGGAGGACTGGCGCTGATAGTTGCTCTGATAGCCGCTTTGATAGCCGGAGCCGCGCTGATACTGATAGCCGCCGCCCGCGGAGCTGTAGCCGCCGCTGCCGCCGGGGTTGTAGCCGCTGCTGTAGCCCCCCTGCTGGCGCAGCTTCGTCACCTGGTCGTAGGCCTCGTTGATCTCCTTCATCTTCTCCTGGGCCAGGTCCGCCAGGGGGTTATCCTGATAGTTGTCCGGGTGATACTTCCGCGCCAGGTCCCGATAGGCCTTTTTGACCTCCTCGTCCGTGGCGGTGGCGGATACGCCCAGTACGCTGTAAGGATCGTTCATGTGTATCTCCTGTTCAGAAATCAGTACTCAGGACTCAGTACTTAGTACTCAGGACTTAGGACTCAGTACTTAGGGCTTTGTACTCAGTACTTCGGTAGTTCTTCTCTCTTTGCGGGGTGCCACTTGCCGGCGAAAACCAGGTCCTCGGCGTTTTCAAGGCCCAGGTAGACGATATTGCCCAGCACGGGCTCGTAGACGTTCTTCTCCTTCAGCTCCCAGGCCGTGCCGATCAGCCCCTCGCAGTGCCGCAGCAGGACCCGCAGCTCTCCCCGCTGCTCCTCCGTCAACGGGGCGCCGCCCGTTTCATAACGGGCACAAAGGGGGTTGTAGCGCCCGGCGGCGCCGTCCTCCGGGTAGTCCTCCACCGCGTCCAGGATATAGATGAAGCGGCCCAGCTCATACAAAAGCTGCTCCAGCACCCGGCGCTCGGCCTCGCTTTCCCCGGCGGCCATGCCCCGGAGGATGGAGGCGAAATGGTCCGCTGCCCGGTCCAGGGAGGGCTCCCCCGCCTTTTCCGCGGCAGAGAGGGCCTTCAGCTCCTCCTCACAGAGGTGGGCAAAGTCCGGCTCCCGCTCCGCGGCCCGCCGCAGCTTGCCCCGCAGGAGGAAGCAGAGAGGGCGAAAGAGCAGCTTTTCCTTGAAGCCGCCGTCCTGGGCCGCGTCCCGGAGCTTCCACCAATAGAGGATCACGCTCAGGTCCGCCGCTCGGTCAAAGGCCGGGCCGGAGCGTAGAAATCTGCGCTTGCGGCAGGGGGAGGCGGGGCAGCGGGCGGCGCAGAGCCTGGGCTCCACGTCCTTCCCGCAGGAAAGCATGGCCAGAAAGGTCAGATCATAGCTGACGAACCAGCGTCCCACCAGGCCGTAGCGCTGCCGCAGAGCGGCACAGAGGCCGCAGTAGGCGGCGCGGAACAGCTCGTATTCCTTGACCTTGAGCTCCTCGCGGCGGGGTCTTACGTATCCGAACATAGACCGATCACGGTATAGCGCAGATCCCGGTCACGCCGGACAAAGCGATTAAAGAGCACCACGGCGGCCACACCCACGCAGAAGGCGGCAATGCTGATGAGGATGCTGCCCGCGTCCCCCACGCCGCCCAGGGCGGACAGAATGTAGGCCGCCAGGAAGCAGAGGATCGGCAGGATGTAGACCAGCAGCGCCGCGCCCAGCACGCCCTTGGTGCTGCTCTCGATCACGACCCGGTCCCCCGGCTTCGCGCCGATGGTGTTTTCCGCCTCCACGGTGATGACGTGCTTATCCGCGCAGCCCGTCCCGCAGGAGGCGCAGCTTTTCCCGCAGGCGGAGAGCCGCTCCACCTTCACGCGGGCCAGCCCCCCGGACAGCAGCTTATCGACGATGGCATTCTGCGTCACGGCTCGGTCTCCTCCTCTCCTTCCTCCTCCGGAGGCTCCTCCTCGGACTTTTCCTCCAGGGAGACGACCACGGTATACTCGCCCACCACGCCCGCGTCGCTGTAGCCGTCGATGTACACCTTGGCCTCCACGGCGTAGCGCCCGGCGGCCTGGCCATACTGGCTCAGATCGCCCACGATGCGGATATTGTAGGCATTGATGAGGTCCACGATAGCCTGGGGCCCGCGGACCCGGACGTCCAGATACTGGGTCACCTTCGTGGCCTCGTAGCCCTCGGAAACGTTGATGAACTCGATATTGGAGGCCACGATGCGCTTGATGGCCAGGTTTTTCAGCGACACGTTGACGCTGGCCTCCGTCGTGCCGGAAAGATTCGTCAGCCCGTTGGGAATGGGGATCGAATAGGTCCCGCTCATGCTCTCGTCGAAGGAGGCCAGGTCCACGCTGGTCAGTGAGATCTGATTCAGCCCGGAAAGCAGCTCCGCGTCGCCGGATAGGGTGATGCTGGCGGGCTCGATTTTCACCACCGCGTCGGCAGTGGTGGCGCCGCCGCCCTCGATGAGCTCGGCGGTGAGCACCACATCCTTATACATGACGATGGGGATGGTCACGTCCACCCGCTCGGTGCTGACGCTGAGGTTGGTCATGTCCACCTCGGCGCCCTCCTCGTCCACAAGGGTGTAGCCAAGGCTGCTGGTGACGGTGCGGCTCAGATTCTCCCGCTCCACCACCACGTGGGCATGGTCGATGCGGGAAATGAGCTCCTCGGGGCCGCTGACGGTGATCTGGGCGGGATCGAATACCAGGGGCTCGGCCATATAGTTTTCCGCCACGGTGATGTTGCTCTCGCTGCGCACCTCGATCTGGCGGGAGCTCATGCGGTCGATCTCCACGGTGACGTAGGCGGGGCTCTTGTCCAGGATATAGATATCCTGGCTGTTGACGCTGCCGCCGAAGCTCACGTCATAGACCCGGTCCACGGTGCCGGTGGAGCGGATATCCGTCAGATCCACGGAGACGTTGATATCCTCCCGGTTGATGGCGTATACGTCCCGGCGCTTGCCATAGATGGTGAGGTCCACGGTCTGGGCGTCTTTATTCATGACGATCAGCTGCCGGTCCGCCAATATGTCGGCCTCACCGATGTAGTTCAGGGGGATGCCGGAAATCGTCCGGTCCGCGTCGATATTCTCCACGCTCTCCACATAGAGCCACAGAATGATGGACGCCAGGCAGGAGATGATGATCAGCACCGTCCGGCTGGAGGCGATCTTCTCAATCAGCTTTCTTGCCATTGTTCTTCCCCTTCACTCTGCGGGCCAGGCGGCTGACGCCGCTGCCCCCCTGCTCCTCGGGCAGCAGCTCGTTGCGCAGGATCTTTTCAAAGGTATCGTGGGCCAGGTGCCGCTTGAGCATCCCGTCCACCGCCACGGAGATGGAGCCGGTCTCCTCCGAGACCACGACCACCACCGCGTCGGATACCTCGCTCATGCCGATGCCGGCCCGGTGCCGCGTCCCCAGCTCCTTGCTGATATTGGGGTTGGAGGAATTGGGCAGGATGCAACCCGCCGCCTCGATGCGCCCGTTCCGGATGATAACCGCCCCGTCGTGCAGGGGGGTCTTGGGATAAAAGATGTTCTTCAACAGCTCGGACTGCACATCGGCGTTGATGGTGGTGCCCGTCTTCACCGTATCGTCCAGCTTCACGTCCCGCTCAAAGATGATGAGGGCCCCCGTGCGGGTGGCGGACATCTCCTCGCAGGCCGCGATGGTCTGATTGATGGCCAGCTCCATCTCCTTGGAGTCCCCGGCCCGGCCGAAGAGGTCGGCCAGCTTGCCGCTGCCCACCCGCTCCAGCAGACGGCGCAGCTCCGGCTGGAAGAGAATGACCACCACCAGCACGCCGAACTCCATGGTCTTCCCCAAAAGGAAGTTGACCACGTTGAGATTCAGCACGTTGGGGCCGGAGAGCCACAGGGCGACCAGGAGGATGATAATGCCGCGCATAACGCGGGCAGAGCCGGTCCTGCTCAGAAAGCGGATCAGCTTGTAGATCAGGAAGGCGACCAGCGCCATATCCAGAATATCCGTGTATTTCACCAGCTTCACATAGCTGAGAAAGGAATCGATCAGCGCGGCGATGGCCCTCGCCCCCTTTCATGACATGCTTGCGCGCAGGCATCTTTTTATGCAAAGTATATTATACTGCAAACGAAGACATTTGACAACAGGTTTTTAGCCTGTAGCTTTGAGTTTTTATTTTGAGCTCTCAGTGAACAGTCACACCCCCGTCCCCTCAAAACGCAATTCTCAATTCTCAAAACTCCCCTTTCGCTTTTCTTCTCCCTTCCGGCGCTCTACAATAAGGGCCCATAACAAAGGAAAGGACGTGAGGCCATGGCGATCACGCGGAAAAAGCGGGAGCCGGAGGGGCTGGGGCGGGTGCTGCGGCTGCCGGTGGAGGCCATCGCGCCGAATCCGGCCCAGCCCAGGCAGTGCTTCGACGAGGCTGCCTTAGCGGAGCTGGCGGAGAGCATCGCCCGCTACGGCATCCTCCAGCCCCTCACCGTGCGGCGGACGGAGGCGGGCTATGAGCTGGTGGCCGGGGAGCGGCGGCTGCGGGCGGCGCGGCTGGCGGGCCTGCGGGAGGTGCCCTGTCTGCTGCTGGCGGTTTCGGAGGAGGATTCCTCCGTGCTGGCCCTCATTGAGAATCTGCAGCGGCGGGACCTGGATTTCGTGGAGGAGGCGTCGGCCCTGGCCCGGCTGATCCGGGAGCACGGGCTCAGCCAGGAGGAGGCCGCCCGGCGGCTGGGCCGCTCCCAGTCCGCCGTGGCCAATAAGCTGCGGCTGCTGCGCCTGTCCCCGGCCACGCTGACGGCGCTGCGGGAGGCGGGGCTGACGGAGCGGCACGCCCGGGCCCTGCTGCGCCTGGAAACGGAGGAGCAGCGACGGACCGCTCTGGAGCGGATGCGGCGGGAGGGCCTCAGCGTGGCGCAGACGGAGGCCCTGGTGGATTCGCTGCTGGCCGGCCCCCCCGCCCCCCGCCGCCGGACGCGGCTGGTGGCCCGGGACGGACGGCTGCTGCTGAACGCTCTCCGCCACGCCCTGGACCTGGCCCGGGAGGCGGGTCTGGAGGCGGGCTGCGAGGAGACGGAGACCGAGGAGGCCGTGACCGTGACCATCACGGTGCCGAAGAAAAGTCGATAGCCGATAGTCGATAGCCAATAGCTTGCAATTCTCCGTCGGACGTGGTATAAAGGACAAAAAAACATGCCGGAGGTGCGCAATGGCGGAGGAAAGAATCGTCCATACCATGGGGCTGGGCAACTGCGGGGGCAAGTGCCTCATCAACGTACATATGAAGGACGGGCGGATCGAGCGGCTCAGTACCGAGACGGCGGCGGACTGCCCGGGCAGGGTGCCGCTGACGGCCTGCATGAAAGGCCTGCGCTACCATGAGACCTTTCTGAGTGAGGACCGGCTGAAATGGCCCATGAAGCGGGTCGGCAGGCGGGGCGAGGGCAAATTCGTCCGCATCAGCTGGGAGGAGGCCATGGAGGAGATCGCGCGCCAGTGGACGCGCATCCGGGATACCTACGGCCCCGGCTCCCGCTATATCTCCATCGGCTCCGGCATCTGCGGCACCCTTTCGGACTTCATGCTGCTCATGCGGCTGATGAGCCTGGACGGGGGCTATCTCGCCGCCTACAATTCCTACAGCACCGCCTGTACCCGCAAGGTGACGCCCCTGATGTACGGCACCAACGCCACGGGCAACGACCCGGCGGACTGGCTGAACAGCCGCTTCATCATCCTCTGGGGCCACAACCCCCTGGAAACCAAGTTCGGCGCCGAGACCATGTACTATCTGCGGGAGGCGAAGAAAAAGGGCATCCCCATCGTGTCGGTGGACCCCAGGCTGACGGACACGGCCAAGGCCCTGGGGGCCGAGTGGGTCCCCGTCCGCCCGGCAACGGACTCCGCGCTGATGGACGCCATGGCCTGGGTCATCTATACGGAGGGGCTGCAGGATCAGGCCTTTCTGGACCGCTGCTGCCTGGGCTTTGACAAGGCCCACATGCCCGCCGGGGTCCCGGCGGAGGAGTGCGTCCTCTCCTGGCTTATGGGGGAGAAGGACGGGCAGCCCAAGACCCCCGAGTGGGCCGAGGGCATCTGCGGCGTGCCCGCGGAGACCATCCGCTCCCTGGCCCGGCGCTACGCCACGGCGGGGCCCGCCGCTCTCATCGAGGGCTACGGCCCCCAGCGGAACGCCAACGGCGAACAGGTGGTGCGCGGCGGCATTCTCCTGGCCTGCATGACCGGGAACGTGGGCATTTCCGGCGGCTGGGCCGCCGGGACCGGGGACTGCAAGACCCACAGCTTCCCCTATCTGCTGCCCGACCGGCCGAACCCCTATCCCTATCAGATCCCCTCCTACCGCTGGACCGAGGCCGTGGAGCGCGGCCACGAAATGGGCGTCCTGGAGGGCGTGCGGATGGCGGACGGGAGCTTTCCCCCGGAGGGAGCCAGGGCCTGCGACATCAAAATGATCGTCAACCTGGCCGGGGGCTGCATGCTGAATCAGCACGGGGACGTAAACCGCACCGCCCGCCTGCTGGCGGACGAGAGCAAGGTGGAGTTCATCCTCTGCGGCGATATTTTCCTCACCCCCACGGCCAAATTCGCGGATATCCTGCTGCCCGGGGTCTCCATGTTCGAGACGGAGAATCTGACGCCCCCCTGGTCCTACGGCAATTTCATCGGCTATTGCAACAGGATCATGGAGCCCCTGTACGAGTGCCGGGACAACTACGACTGGATCGCGGAGCTGGCGGAGCGCCTGGGCTTCGGCGAGGCCTTCACCGAGGGCCGCACGGCGGAGGGCTGGCTGCGGCACCTCTACGGCGGGCTGCGGGAGCGGTACCCGGAGCTGCCGGACTTCGACGCTCTGCGGGAGGCGGGGGTCTACCACTATAAGGAAAACCCCTTCATCATCGCCTTTGAGCAGGAGGCCAAGGACCCGGAGGCGCATCCCTTCCCCACCCCCAGCGGCAAGATTGAGCTGTTCTCCCCCTTCGTGTGGGAGAATCAGGACAAGTTCCCCGGCTTCTTCCCGCCCATCCCCCGCTATCTGCGGCCCCCGGAGGGCCCGGAGGACCCCTTGGCGGAGAAGTACCCCCTGCAGCTGGTGGGCTGGCACACCAAGCGCCGCACCCATTCCACCCACGAGACCAACGCCGCCCTGCGGGCCGCCGAGCCTCAATGCCTGTGGATGCACCCCATGGACGCGGCGGCCCGCGGCCTCGCGGACGGGGACGAGGCCCTGGTATGGAACGACCGGGGGCGGACCCGCCTGCCCGTGAAGCTCACGGAGCGGGTGATGCCCGGCGTCACGGCCATGAGCCAGGGGGCCTGGTACACCCCCGACGAGGACGGCACCGACCTGGCGGGCTCCATCAACGTCCTCACAAGCCTCAACTGCACCCCCTTCGCCCACGGGAACACACAGCATACGAATCTGGTGGAAGCGGGGAAAATAAAATAAAAGATAAAAGATAAGAGATAAAAGATAAAAGATAAAAGATAAAAGATATTTCAAGGGGCTGACGCCGCGGCGTCAGCCCCTTGTCGTTATTTCTGCGTATTGTCCTCATTGTTTTCCGGCATTTGATTTTCGTCCTCAACCTCGCTTATAAACACGTCCTCCGCTTCTTGTTGAGCCCGGACCAAAAGCAGCTCCGCCTCTCCGTAGTTCTTCTTTCGCAACGCTTCAAGCGCTTGTGAAGTGATGTTGAAAAGCGTAAGGTAGGGTCTTCTATATTCATCCAATTTGATCGCCTCCGCCTGCATCATACCATTTCTGCAATACATTTGCAATGCATATATTTTAGATATTTTGCAATACGATTATAGATAAAATATCAATACGATCGTATTGCAGAGGAGGCTTTATGATGGCCGGGTTTAAGATTCCCAATATTCCGCCCACCACGAATAAAACGATCCGTTTTCCCAATGATCTGATCGAGGCGATTGAAAAGGCCATCGCAGGCAAGGACTGCACCTTTTCCGCCTTTGTGATTGCCGCCGTCCGCAACGCCCTGGAAGAGCTGGAGCAGGAAGGCAAATAAAGGGAAAAAATAACATGTAAGGGGCTGACGCCGCGGCGTCAGCCCCTTGTTTGTTTCTCACTCACGGCTATAGACTTATAGACTATAGGGCATCTCTAAAAACTCTGGCAGCGAAAAACAGAATGCTGTGGGTGGATTCGT
>CAMVOG010000046.1 GCA_947169005.1 uncultured Clostridia bacterium
TGGCATGGTCGAATTCCCGCAGGTCCAGCCCCGTCAGCTTCTTGATCTTCTCCAGGCGGTAGACCAGGGTATTGCGGTGAACAAAGAGCTTGCGGGAGGTCTCGGAGACGTTCAAATTGTTCTCAAAGAATTTGTTGATGGTATACAGGGTCTCCTGGTCCAGGGAGTCGATGGAGTTTTTCTTGAAGACCTCGTTGAGGAACATCTCGCAGAGGGTGGTGGGAAGCTGATAAATCAGCCGCCCGATGCCCAGATTGTCGTAATAGACGATCATCTTCTCGTTCTCGAAGACCTTGCCCACCTCGATGGCCACCATGGCCTCCTTATAACGGACGGGCAGCTCCCGGATGTGCCGGGCCACGGAGCCCACGCCGATGACGGATTTGAGGAACAGCTCGGTATTCAGCGTGTTCTCGATCTGGGCGGCGATGTGGCTCAGCTCCTTGGGGTCCGCCCCCAGGGGCAGCTCCTTGATGAGCACGATATCCGTCTCGTTCACGCTGAAAACAAAATCCTTCTGCCGGTCCGGGAAAAGGTTTTGCAGCACCTCGATGGTGCTGACCTCGATCTTCTCCTGCTGGCGGATGAGGAAGACGGCCCGGGGAGCCCGCACGTCGATATGCAGCTCCTTGGAGCGGACGTAGAGGTCCGCCAGAAGGGTGTTGTCCGAGATCAGATTCTTGATGAAGGTGGTCTTGTCGTACTTTTCCTCATAATAGGTCTTGGCCTCGCTGAAGGCGATGGCCGCCAGCAGGCAGATGCAGCGGGCCTGCTCATCGTCCCCCTCCACAAAAACGGCGTAGTCATAGTCCGCGTTCCAGCCGCCCAGCAGCTTGAAGGTGCGGGCCTCGCAGACCACGGTCTGCTCCTTGGCGTCGGCAATGGCGGCGGCGGCGTGGCTCAGATGGGTGCCCACCATGGTCAGCTCATTGCAGGCCACCACGGCCCCTTCTGAGTCCATCACTCCGATGACCCTGTCCGTGGCCTCCTTCATCTGCACGATCACGCTCTGAAAAATTCTGCCTGACATGGCTGACCCTCCCCGAAATGTCACTGAGCGTCCGTCTTGCGGAACGCATAGTCATTCATAGTAACTTATATAATACCGTTTTTCGCTGCCTTTTTCAATAGACGATTGCGAAGTTTTTGTAAATTTTCACGAAAAGGGCCGTGGAAGAACAGTTCGCCGCGGCCCCGCAGGGCCGCGGCGATGGCAGGATTCAGTTTAAGGCGCTTGGCGGATCAGCGGTTGCCGGCCACGAACTCGTCGTAGGCGTTCTGATAGATCGCCAGGACCTGGTCCAGACCGATGCTGCTCAGATCAGCCAGGTAAGCGTCCCACTCGCTGAGAGGCTTCGCGCCGGTGAAGAAGGCGGCGTAGTTCTCCACGAGATAGGTGGTCAGGTCGCCGGAATAGCTGCTGACCTCCTCGCTCTCCTCGTCGGTGAGGCGGAAGCCACTGGGCATGTCGTACTCGCCCTGGTAATCCGGGATGACCCACTTCTGGGCCTGCTCCAGGATTTCCTCGCCGCCGGGATAGGCATAAGAGAGGGTCTGATCGAAGAGGGTGGCGTCGCCCAGGTTGTTGCCGGCATACATGAGCAGCAGCCAGGCCTTGGCGATACCGTCGGGGTTGTTGAGAACGAAATCGGTGAGCTGCTTGTCGCCCTCGGCGTTATACTCCCAGACGATGCCCTCGGGGCCCCAGCTGGAATACTCAGAGCCGAAGGGAGAGAAGAACCAGTCGCACCAAGACACGGCCAGGGGCAGGTTCTCGCAGCTGGCGCTGAGGGTGGTGTTGCCGTAGGTCATGTAGCTCAGCTCCTGACCGTACATGAGCTTCTGCCCCTCATAGCGCAGGGGGCGGACCAGCGCGACCCACTTGGCGTCGGGGTCGCCGGTGGCGGCCTCATAGTCCGGGATCTGGCTGGGGTTCATGCAGACATAGCCGGTGTCGCCGCTGGCCATCATGGGGGCCATCTGGTCGTTGCCGATGTAGGCGGGCCAGCCGGGGTCGATGAGGCCCTCGGTGTACCACTGCTGCAGCATGGTGATGGCGTCCAGGTCGTCCTGGTCGCGGGTCAGGGACATCTGCACCTGGCCGTTCACCTGGCGGACGGAGGGAAGGCCGTAGGGATTCAGCCACACGGCGGTGTTGAAGCCGGAGAACATGTAGGCGGGGTTCAGCTCGATGGTGTAGAAGACCTCCATGGGCCACTGGATCTCCAGCTCGTTCTTGAAGCGGAGGAGAACGTCATGGATCTCGTCGAAGGTATCCAGATCGTCGGGGTTCACGCCCAGCTCATCCAGCCAGTCGCCGCGGATGCAGGAGCCGGTGGCGGGGGTGGGATTCTTCAGGATGCCGTAGAACCAGACCACCTGATCGTCCGAATAATAAATGGTGTCGTGGACGCGCTGGGTGTAATTGTCGGCCTGGAAGAAATAGTTGGGGGCATACTCGCGGTAATCGTAGATGTTGGCGAACCAGCCCTCACTGATGGCGTCGTTGGCGGACTTGCCGTAGTAGGTGAGGCCGTGGGCCATGAGATCGGGCAGATCGTCCGCGGCGATCATCACGGAGAAGGACTCCTGCTTCGACTCAGCCGCGGGGGCGAGGTACTCCACCTGCACGCCGGTGTACTTCTCGACCTCCTGCTGATAGGGCATGGAGCGCATGCCCTCCTCGGGGATGTACATGGGGGTGTAGCAGACGTTCCAGTACTCCAGCACCTCGTCGGAGGTGCAGAAGGGCTGGTCGTACTCATAGGGCTCCAGTGCGACGCCGTTGGCGTCCGCAGCGAACTTGCCGGCCGCGAACTTGTAGGGGGATTCCTCCACAGGCTCAGTGGTCTCGGCGGGCTCCGTGGTCTCAGCGGGCTCAGAGGTCTGAGCGGGCTCCGTGGTCTCGGCAGGCTCCGCGGTCTGCTCGGTGCCGCCGGAAGCGGTACCGCTGTTCGTCGTGCCGCTGTTCGTCGTACCGGTATCCGTCGTGGTGCCCGGGGTCGTGGTATTGCCCGCGCAGCCGGCGAAGAGCGCCAGAACGAAAACAAGCGCCAGGACCAGGGTCAGAGTGCGTTTTGTTTTCATACACTTTTGCTTCCTTTCTTTGCATAATAATACACATTATTCCCGTGTATGTGGGTATCATAGTCCTTTTTATGCAAAATGTCAATTGTGTATTGGTTTATTTGCATTGCACATTGTCAATTGCCAATTGCTACTTTCCTGCCCGCAGCTGCTCCACCATCTCCGCGATCTCGGGTCTGGCCTCGGCCATGAGCTCCTCCCAGTCGCCCTCATAGTCGAAGGTGACCTCGCCGGTCTCCATGCGGCGGATATAGCCCTCCAGCATGGGGAAGTCCCGCTCGTAGCAGTGGAAGCTGTTGGCACGGTGGGTGTAGCTGCCCATGGGCAGGCCCAACTCGTCGGCAAAGCGCTTTTGCAGCATGATGAGGGCAAAGGCGTTCATAAAGGCGGCCTTGCAGGCGTCGTTGGAGCGGAACAGCACCTTGCAGTGCAGGGCCCCGCCCCGGATGAAGTATTGCAGATGCTGCAGGCAGGCCGGGTCGTCGCTCTCCGTATCTCTGCGCCAGTCCCGCACGTCGATGACCGCCCGGCGGGAATCCGGGTTGCGGCGCAGCTCCCGGGTGATGAAGGAAAGCTGCTCCGCCATGCGGGAATGGTAAGTATAGGCCCAGTTCCCCCGCTCGATCTCAAAATCCAGGATGCCGTCCAGCATCTCCTGTCGGTACTGCTCCAGCTCCCGGTAGCCGCCGATGAAGAGCTTGGAGATCATGGGCTCGGCCAGGGGCTCGGCCACCACCATGGTCATGGACAGCTCCTTCTGATTGGTGTTGTAATCGGGCACGGGGCTCAGCTCCCCCCGCTCCGCCAGGGCGCGCAGGGCGGCGTGATAGGCCTCCGGCAGGGTTTTTCCTTTCACAAGGGCTTCTTCCATGGCTCTCCGCTCCTTTCTTTTTGTCAGTATACCACAAAGGTTGGCCGAGGGAAAGACCCGGCCCCGGATTTTTCTTTTGATTTGACAACGGCGGCTCCATGGTATACACTGTATAAGATAGAAGTTTCGCGGCCCCGGGCCGCGCAGTATATGAAAGTGAGGTAATTCCCATGCCTGTTGATTATTCCGTCAAAGCGCCCGTCCTGTACGGCGTCGGCGCGATCAAGCTGCTGGGTGAGCGCGCCAAGGGCTTCGGCGCCACGAAGGTCATGCTGGTCTGTGATCCCAATCTCTCCGCCGATATCTACGATAAGGCCATCGACAGCGTGAAGACCGCGGGCCTCGACTACGTTCTCTTCAAGGGGACGAAGCCCGACGCTCCCATGGAGGTCATCGACGAGTGCGGCGAGCTCGCCCTGAAGGAGAAGGTGGACTGCATGGTGGGCATCGGCGGCGGCTCCTCCCTGGACACCGCCAAGGCCGCCTCCATCCTGCTCAGCCATCCCGGCCCCATCAAGCAGTACGTGCTGGCCCAGCCCATTCAGATGAGCGTGAACGTGCCCATCATCCTGCTGCCCACCACGGCGGGCACCGGCAGCGAATGCACCAAGGTCGCCATCGTCAACCGCACGGACCTGAACATGAAGTGGAGCGTTTTCGTCACCCTGGCCCTGGCCATCATTGACCCGGAGCTGACCCTCTCCATGCCCCAGTCCGTGACCGCCAACACCGGTATGGACGCCCTGGCCCACGCCATCGAGGGCGTGACCAGCAACAACCCCAACCCCCTGTCCCACGCCTGCGGTCTGGACGCCATCCGCAAGATCTGCCGCTATCTGCCCAAGGCCTATCACAACGGCGCCGACCTCGCCGCCCGCGTGCAGATGTCCGAGGCCGCGCACCTGGCGGGCCTGGCCTTTGACGATCCCCTTACCCACATCGGCCGCGCCACGGCGGACGGCATGAGCATCAATCTGCACACCCCCCACGGTCTCGGCTGCGCCCTGGCCCTGCCCGAGGTCTGCGCTCTCTGCGGCCCCGCGGTGCCCGAGCTCATGCGGGAGATCGCCGAGGCCATGGAGCTGCCCCTGCGGGGCGACGAGACGGGCGAGGAGCTGGGCAAGCTCACCTCCGAGCACGTCCGCGCCATGATGCGCGAGCGGAACATCCCCGCCATCAAGGCCCTGGGCTTCCCCCGGGAGATCATGGCCGAAATCGCCAAGGAGACCGAGACCAGCCATCTGAGCAGCTTCTGCCCGGAGAAGGTCACCCACGAGCGCGCCCTGGCCTTCGCCTACGCGGTCTACGACAATTATCAGTAAGACCAGGCAGCAGGGAACAGAAAACAGGCAGCAGGGGATTCGTTTCGCCCCTGTGCCCTGTTGCCTGAGCCCTGCTGCCTGTTACGCGGGAGCGCTGCGGCGCTCCCGCGTGCTGTAAGGAGAACACATGGAAAAACTATCCTTTCTTTCCGACTACAACGACGGGGCGCATCCCGCCGTGCTGCGGGCGCTGGCGGAGACCAATGGGCTCGTGACCCCCGGCTATGGGGAGGACGCCATCTGTGACCGGGCCCGGGCGCTGCTGCGGGAGGCCTGTGCCTGCCCCGGGGCGGCGGTGTGGTTCCTCTCCGGCGGCACCCAGACCAACGCCACGGTCATCGACGCCTTCCTGCGGCCCTGGCAGGGCGCGATAGCTGCCGAGACGGGCCACATCAACGGCCATGAGGCCGGGGCGGTGGAGGCCACGGGCCACAAGGTCCTGCCCCTGCCCCAGCGGGACGGCAAAATCGCCGCCGCGGACCTCCGCGCCTGGCTGCGGAGCTTTTACGCGGACGAGAGCCGGGACCACGTGGTGCAGCCCGGCATGGTCTATATCTCCCAGCCCACGGAGTACGGCACCCTCTACTCTCTTGCGGAGCTGGAGGCCCTTTCCGCCCTCTGCCGTGAGTACGCCCTGCCCCTTTACGCGGACGGGGCCCGGCTGGCCTACGCCCTGGCCTGCCCCGCCAACGACGTGACCCTGCCGGACCTGGCCCGCCTCTGCGACGCCTTCTACGTCGGCGGCACCAAATGCGGCGCCCTCCTGGGGGAGGCCGTGGTGATCCCGAGGCCGGAGGCCCTGCCCCATTTCTTCACGGTGATGAAACGGCATGGGGCCGTGCTGGCCAAGGGCCGGGTGCTGGGCGTCCAGTTTGAGGCGCTCTTTGCGGACGGGCTCTATTATGAGATCGGCCGCCGGGCCGTGGAACTGGCGGACCGCCTGCGCGCCGCCCTCATGGAGCGGGGCTACGTTCTCCCGGTCCCCTCCCCCACCAACCAGATCTTCGTTTCGGTGGACGCGGCGACCCTGGCCCGGCTGCGGGAGAAGGCCGCCTTCAACGTCTGGGAGCTCCACCCGGACGGCTCCGCGCTGATCCGCCTGGTGGTGGGCTGCTCCACGCCCCCGGAGGACGTGGAGGCGCTGATCGCGCTGCTGTAAGCTTTCAGGGAACAAAGCGCCGCCCCGGAGCCTCTTCTGAGGCTCCGGGGCGGCGCTTTATTTCATTTACTCCGGCCTTCTGCCGGCGCAGAGGTAGAAGATCGTGAGCAGGCCGGGGCCGCAGTGGGCGCCGATCACCACGCCGAGCTGGGTGATGGTGATCTCCCCCACCTGGGGCAGGGCCTTTTTGATCTCGTCCCGCAGATACTCCGCGTCCGCGAGGCAGTCGGCGTGGAGGATGTGGATCTCCGTGCCAGTGCAGTCGATGTCCCGCAGGTCGTGCAGCACGCCGGAGAGGATGCTGCCCAGGGCCATGCGGCGGCCCCGCGCCTTTTTCACCACGTCCAGAGTGCCCCGGTCCGGCACGTAGAGAACGGGCTTGATATTGAGGATGGAGCCCACCAGGGCCGAGGCGTTGGAGACGCGCCCGCCCATTTTGAGGTATTTCAGATCGTCCACCGTAAAGCGGTGGGCGATTTTCAGCTTGTTCTCCTCGCCCCAGGCGATAACCTCCTCAAAGGACAGCCCCGCCTCCTTGCGGCGGGTCATTTCCATCACCAGAAGGCCGAGGCCGCCGGAGATGCAGCGGGTGTCCATCACATAGAGCTTCCGCTCGGGGAACTCCGCCCGCAGGGACTCGGCGGCGTTGAGACAGTGCTGATAGGAGGCGGACATATGCCGGGACATATCCAGATAGATCACGTCCTGCCCCCGCTCCAGCAGGCGGCGGAAGAAGTCGGCATAGGCGTATTCGTTGATCATGGAGGTGCGCAGCAGGTCCCCCCGGCGCATCCCGGCGTAAACGGCGGCGCGGCTCTCCTCCCGGCAGTCGTCCTCAAAGACCCGCTGGCCCACGCTGTAGCTGTAAGCGATGAAGGGGATGCCGTGGGCCTCCAGCCAATCCCGGGGCAGGTCCGCGGTGGAGGATGTGGCAATGATATAATCAGACATGGCAGCTTCTCCTTGTTACGGCAAAATTTTGCTGATAAAGAGGCAGATGACTGGGAAAACATATCATATGCAGCTATTTTACCATATCTTGCCCAGGATTGCAACCGGAAAGGGCAATCTCATGCCGCCGGAGCGGGGATTCATGAAAAAATGGAAAAAATCGGTTGACACCGGCAGCGGGACGTGCTAAAATGCCAAGGTAGTTAGCTAAAGCTAACTTTTATATCGTGTTGCAGTTAGCGTTAGCTAACATTATGGGAAAGGAGAAAGTTATGAAAATGCAAAAGAAATTGCTGTCCCTGCTGCTGTCCCTGGTCCTGGTGATCTCGCTGTTGCCCGCAGCCCTGGCCGCGGAGCCGGAGGGCGACCCGGACCGTGGCGAGATCATCACCGCCCTCTGGAATGCCGCGGGCTGCCCGGAGCCGGAAAGGGCCGCAAATCCCTTCAGCGACGTGGCCGCGGACGCGGCCTGCTATAAGGCCGTCCTCTGGGCCGCCGAGCGCGGCATAACCGACGGCACCGACGAGGGCCGCTTTTCCCCGGAGCTTGCCCTGGACCGGGCCACGATGGTGACCTTCTTCTGGAAGATGGCGGGCCGTCCCGCTCCCGCGGCGGAGCCCTCCGCCTTTACGGACGTGGCGGCGGACGCCTGGTACGCCGAGGCGGTGCAGTGGGCCGCCGAGAACGGCGTTACCGACGGCACCGGCAACGGTCAGTTCTCCCCCGCGATGAAGGTCTCCGCCGAGCAGCTCAAAGGCTTTATGGAAAAGAGCTACGACCGGGTCCTGCGGCTCTATGCCCTGGAGGGCAGCTATACGGAGCTGTTCCCGGCCTTCTCCCTGGAGAAGCACCTCCCCACCTGGACCGAGGTGCTGGCCCCCTACTGCGAGAGCGAGGAGCAACTGACCCAGTATTATCAGATGTTTACCCTCCGTTTCATGGGCGAGCTTTACGGCCAGGCGGCGGTGGACGCTTACGCCGCCGATCCCGAGAGCGCCGTTTTCAACTGCTATTTCCTGAACGACGTCAGCCGCTTCGTCTTCCGCGGGAACAGCCTCAGCGGCTTCGACGCCGCGGGGAAGGAGCTGTTCCGCCACGATTACCATTACGTGGGGGACGAGAGCGTCAGCTACTTCGGCATGGACATGGGCATCGCCCTCCACGTCTATGAGAGCAACGATCCCGATTCCGGTGATTTCCGTTACTTCGCCTTTTCAGACGACACCCCGGCGGGCGAGTATCACCTGGAATTCCGCTACGGCGCTTCCCGCGAGGGTCTCGGCAGCTACACCGACGGCCCCTATGCCTACTGGCTGGCCTCCGCCATCCCCGAGGACTATGACGACGCCCTCATGGACGCCTGCATCTCCCTCTTTGTGACGGAAAACCTCGGCGCGCCGGAGACGCCCGACTTTTACGCCTCCCTGGCCGGGGAGGCGGGCACCACCTACGTCAATCTCTTTGAGGTGATCCTCGACGAGAAATACGACGGCATCTGGCAGGAATACTGCGGCGCCGTAGTGGGCGCGGAGGCGGCCCCGGCCACGGTGAAGGCCCTCAAGGGCTCCATCAGCGGTGAGCTCTTCGGCGAGGCGGCCGTCGCCGCCTATAAGGACGCCCCCTCCTATCGCTTCGACTGCTGGTTTATCCACGACGCGGCCTCCTTCACCTTCCGCCCGGACTATACCGCCACCGTGACCCTCACCGACGGCAGCGCCCTGGAGCTGCGCTATGAGGAGCTGGGCGTTTACACCGTCGGCGGCGACGAGACCATGTACTATCCCGGCTACGGGGAGTTCTGCCCCGCCTTCGACTGCACCGTGTTCAAAAGCACCGTGGACGCGGGCGAGTTCACCTACCTCTTCTTCCGGGAGGATACCATGCAGACCACTTATCACCTGGAATTCCGCTACGGCAGCAGTCTGGAGGACCTGCAGGGCTATCTGAAGGGTCCCTACGCCTACTGGCTGGCCGCGGGCATCGACGCCGCCGCGGACGAGCAGACCATCCGGAACGTGATCGGCCTCTTCTGCCTGGAGAACATGGACTTCTCCCAGCGCTCCGAGGCCTCCCTTGCCCAGATTGCGGACCTGGTGGGCACCTGGGACGCGGATATGAGCGCCTTCGGAGAGGCCTTTGCCAATGTGGAGCTGCGCATGACCATTGACGGGACGGGCCACGGCCTGACCTATATGAACGGCGCGAACACCGCCGACTTCAACGCTTACCTGTATCAGACCGGCGAGGGCCGCGGCCTCTACGTGGCCTATAGCAACACGGAGGGCGAGGCTGAGGGCGCCCCCTGCACCCTCACCACCGAAAACGGCAAAACCGTCCTCACCCTGATGTCCCAGGAGGGCACCCTGCGCTGGATCAAGCACTGATATTGAAAAGCACGTGATTACGCAACCATTATTCATTTTTCAGTCTTAAGTCTACAGTATTCATTTAGAAAAACCTATCGCAGAAATGAAGAATGAATACTGAAAACTTAAAAATGAAGAATACAAAGCGAAAATCCTGCCACTTGTGTGACAGGATTTTCGCTTTGGTGGGGGCGGGTGGATTCGAACCACCGTAGGCGTCGCCAGCAGATTTACAGTCTGTCCCCTTTGGCCACTCGGGAACACCCCCATATGTAATTGTGGAGCTATTGGAGCTGGTGGACGGACTTAGAGGACTGAGGTATTCACCAGTGTTCGCACTGGTGAATGCAATATGCCGCCGGCATATTGCGATTTCAGTTCAAGTCCTTGTCACAACGAGCCAGTTAATGGAGCTGGTGGACGGACTTGAACCCCCGACCTGCTGATTACAAATCAGCTGCTCTACCGACTGAGCTACACCAGCATGGGCGGATGGCCGCGGCCAGCACCAGCAGATGCTATCTTAGCAAAAGGGCAGAGCTTTGTCAATAGTTTTTTTCTCCTTTTGCGGATTTTTCTTTCTTTTTTTCCGGCCGCCCGCCGCAGAAGGCAATTTCAGCCCCTACATTCTATTGAATTTCTCCCGGGAGGATGGTATACTGTATTTTATCAATGCTTCCACGGAAGAAAGAGAAAACGAGGGAAAACGAGAAATGAAAAAACGCATTCTGCCCCTGCTTCTGGCCTTGGCGCTGCTGCTGGGTCTGCTGCCCGGCACGGCCGGCGCGGCGGGCACGCTGGCGGCGGAAAACACCTACAACAACGGTCACCCCTACTACATCATGGTCAACCGGGATCAGAACGTGGTCACGGTCTTCGGCCTGGATGATAACGGCTATTACACCGTGCCCGTGCGGGCCATGCTCTGCTCCACGGGCGTGATCGGGCACAGAACGCCCATCGGCAACTTCACCACCTCCGCCCTGCGGAAGGAGTGGGGGATGATGTTCGACGGGAACTGGGGGCAGTATACCACGCAGTTCAACGGCAACATGCTCTTCCACTCGGTCTGCTATTCCCGGAAGGACCCTTCTTCTCTGCTGGCCTTTGAATACAACGACCTGGGGAAGCTGGCCTCCTCCGGCTGCATCCGTTTGCAGGTGGCGGACGCCAAGTGGGTCTATGAAAACTGCGAGCCCGGCACGGTGGTGACGGTCTATGAGAGCGAGGACCCCGGCCCCCTGGGCAAGCCCGAGAAGCTGCTGCCGGAGATGACGGCGGAAAACTACAACGGCTGGGAGCCCTCCGACCCCCGGCCCGAGAATCCCTGGCGTGAAAAGCTGGTGACGGCCCTGTCCGCGGAGGAGGACGCCCTTTCTCTGACGGTGGGCGAGGGCTGTCAGCTTCACTGGACCGTGGAGAAGGGCAGTGAGGTGGCCGAAGAGCCCTCCTGGTCCTCCTCGGACCCCGCCGTGGCCTCCGTGGACGAGGCGGGCAGCGTCGTGGCGCTGAGCGAGGGCGAGGCCCTGCTGACCCTGCGCTGCGGCAGCCGGGAAGACAGCGTCACCGTAACGGTGACGGGGGAGGCCCTGCCCTTTACGGATCTGACGCCCGGTGCCTGGTACTACCCCGACGTACGCTGGGCCCTGGAAACGGGGACCCTGCGGGGCATGGGCGACGGGCTCTTCGCCCCGAATACGGCGGTCAGCCGCGCCATGGCGCTGCAGGTCCTCTTCAACATGCGCAGCAATACGGACGCGCCGGAGGTACCCGAGGGCTCCGTATGGTACGTGAAGGCCGCGGCCTGGGCCACCCGCAACGGCATTTCCACCGGCGGGCTGAATACGCCCGACTCTCTGGAGCGGCCCATCACCCGGCAGGAATTCGCCCAGCTTCTGCACCGCTTCAGCACGGGCGCCGGTGAGGATGGGCGGAGCGATCCCACCGCTCTGCTGGCCTATCCGGACCGGGCCGAGGTCTACGCCTTCGCGGAGGAGGCGATGGCCTGGGCCGTGAGCAAGGGGATCCTGAACGGGAGCGACTCCGGGCTTCTGCAGCCCCATGGCTTCCTGACCCGCGCCCAACTGGCGGCGATCCTCCACCGCTTCAAGGGCTGAACACCGTCTCTGAACTCTGAACTCTGAACTCGTAAAAAGAGGTGACCGCCATGATCCTGGCTTTGGACGTTGGCAACAGCAATATCGTTCTGGGCTGCATTGAGGGCGAAAAGGTCCGCTTTCAGACCCGGCTTTCCACCCAACTGGACAAGACGGGGGCGGAATACGCCGTCCTTATCAAGTCCATTCTGGAGATCCAGGGGGTGGACCTGTCCGCCATCGAGGGCGGCATCATT
>CAMVOG010000047.1 GCA_947169005.1 uncultured Clostridia bacterium
CGAGCACATGCTCTTTAAGGGCACCGAGACCCGCACGGCCTCGGTGCTGGCCATGCTCATGGACGGGGCCGGGGGACAGACGGACGCCTTTACCTCCAAGGACAGCACCTGTTTTTACGGCCGGGTGCTGGACACAAATCTGGACCTGCTGCTGGACGTGCTCTGCGATATGTTCTTCCACTCCACCTTCCGCCCGGAGGACGTGGAGGCCGAGCGGGGCGTGATCCTGGAGGAGATCGGCATGTATGAGGACTCCCCGGAGGACCGCTGCGTGGAGCGGCTTTTCGGCGCCGTGTGGAAGGGGCACCCCCTGGCAAAGCCCATCCTGGGCAGCCCACGCAGCCTGCGGGGCATCGACGGGGAGCGGATGCGCCGCTTTATGGCGGAGCATTACCGGGGCGGCTGCATCGTGGTGGCCCTCTCGGGCAGCTTTGAGCAGCGGCACATCGATTACCTGGCCGAGCGCTTTGCCGCCGCCCCCGCGGGGTGTGAGCGGGAGCCCAAGCCCCCGGTCTATCAGCCCGGCGTCACCGTGAAGCGCAAGCGCACGGAGCAGAATCAGCTCTGCGTGGCCTTCCCCTCCTGCGTCATGGCCGCGCCGGAGCGCTTCGCCACCCAGCTTTTGAGCAATATTCTGGGCGGCAGCATGTCCTCCCGTCTCTTCCAGACCCTGCGGGAGCAGATGGGCCTGTGCTACTCCGTGTCCAGCTTCACCACCGCCCACAGCGACGCGGGCCTCTTCGCCATCGGCACGGCCCTGTCCCAGGAGACGGAGGAGGCCGCGCTGAAAGCCATCGTGGGGGAGATCCAAAAGCTGCTGGACGGGGGCGTGACGGAGGACGAGCTGGCCCGCTCCCGGGAGCAGGTGAAGTCCGGCGTTCTCATGGGGCTGGAGTCCACCATGACCCGCATGAACCGCCTGGCCCGGGGCGAGCTCTTCCTGGGGGAGATCACCCCCGCGGAGGAGCTGATCGAGCGCTACAACGCCGTCACCGCCGCGGACGTCCTGGCCGTCGCCCGGTCGATCTTCCGCCCGGAGCTTTGCTCCCTCTCCGCCGTGGGCCGGGTCCGCGCCCCGGAGGAATACGCGGAGCTGCTGCGCTTTTGAAAATAAAGGCATTTGAGGTGTACTATGAAAAAGAAACTGATCGCAGTCCTTACCCTTCTGGCCCTTCTCACCTGTCTGTTCACGGGCTGCGCCCAGGTGAAGCCCGCCTCCCAGCCGGAGGCCATCGGCATCATCGGGGCCATGGACGTGGAGGTGGCCTCCCTTAAGGAAGCTGCCAACGTGACCAAGACCACCACCGTCGCGGATATGGAATTCTGCGAGGGGACCCTGGGCGGCAAGCGGGTCGTCATCGTCAAGTGCGGCATGGGCAAGGTGAACGCCGGTATCTGCGCCCATACGCTCATCAACGAGTTCGGCTGCACGAGGATCATCAACACGGGCGTGGCGGGCTCCCTGGATAACCGCATCGACATCGGGGACATCGTCGTTTCCGTGGACGCGGTGCAGCACGATTACGACGTGTCCTTCCTGGGCTTCGCCAAGGGGGAGATCCCTTACACGGGGCTCTATGCCTTCCCGGCGGACGAGGGTCTGCGGGCCGCGGCGGTAAAGGCCGTGCAGGAGGCAGCCCCGGAGGTCCACGTTTTTGAGGGCCGCGTTTGCTCCGGCGATCAGTTTATCTCCGAAAAGGAGCAGAAGGAGACCATTACCGCCAATTTCGGCGGCCTCTGTTGCGAAATGGAGGGCGCTGCCATCGCCCAGACCTGCTATCTGAACGATACCCCCTTCGTGGTGATCCGCGCCATTTCCGATAAGCCCGACGAGACCGAATTCGTGGACTATACGGTCTTCGAGGCCCAGGCCGCCGCCCGCTGCGCCCAGATCGTGGAGCATATGGTGTCGGGGATAGAGTTTTGATAAAAATCCATTAAAAAAGCGCTGTCGGGCCGAAACCCGACAGCGCTTATTGATTTTTGTCCCTGAGCCCTGTTCCCTGAGCCCTGCTGCCTGCCTTACGCCTTGTTCTGGGCGTCCACGAGGCCGGTGACGCCGTACATTTCCCGCAGCTTCGGCTTTTCGATCTTGCCGGTGGCGTTGCGGGGGACGGGAGCGAAGATCAGCTTGTGGGGCCGCTTGTAGCGGGCCAGGCGCAGGCAGTAATCGTTGATCTCCTGCTCGGTGCAGTCCTGCCCCTCCTCCACCTGGATGATGGCGGCGGAGATCTCGCCCAGCCGGGGGTCCGGCAGGCCGATCACGGCCACGTCCTTGATCTTGGGATAGGCGGAGAGGAAGTCCTCAATCTGCACGGGGTAAATGTTCTCGCCGCCGGAGATGATCACGTCCTTCTTCCGGTCCACGAGCCAGATGAAGCCGTCCTCATCCTGCTGGGCCATGTCGCCGGTGAAGAGCCAGCCATCCTTCAAAACCTCGGCGGTGGCGCGGGGGTCCTTGTAATAGCAGGTCATGACGCCGGGGCCCTTTACGCAGAGCTCGCCCACCTGGCCCTGGGGCACGGTCGCGCCGTTCTCGTCCACGATCTTGACCTCCCAGCCGTAGCCGGGCACGCCGATGGCGCCCACCTTGTGGACGTTCTCGACGCCCAGGTGGACGCAGCCGGGGCCGATGGACTCGGACAGGCCGTAGTTGGTGTCATACTGATGGTGGGGGAAGTATTCCAGCCAGCGGCGGATAAGGCTCTGGGGCACGGGCTGGGCGCCGATGTGCATGAGCCGCCACTGATCCAGCTTGTAGTTTTCCAGCTTCAGGTCTCCCCGGTCCAGGGCGCTGAGAATGTCCTGGGCCCAGGGCACCAGCAGCCACACAATGGTGCATTGCTCCCGGCTCACGGCGTCCAGGATCACCTCGGGGGTGGTGCCCTTCAGCAGCACGGCCTTGCCGCCCACCAGGAAAGAGCCCATCCAGTGCATTTTCGCCCCCGTGTGGTAGAGGGGCGGGATGCAGAGAAACACGTCCTCATGGGTGGTGCTGTGGTGATTCTGCTCCACCCGGGCCGCGTGCATCAGCGACTCATGGTTGTGCAGAATGGCCTTGGGGAAGCCCGTGGTGCCGGAGGAATAGTAGATGACCGCGTCGTCCGCGTCCGTCAGCGCCGGGCCCGTGAAGCGGGAGGAGCAGTTGGCCGTCAGCGAATTGTAGCTTTCCGCGAAGGCGGGGCAGCCGTCCCCCACGAAGAACAACAGGCGGTTGCGGCTCAGCACGTCCGCCATGCTCTCCACGCGGCTGATGAACTCGGGCCCGAAGACCAGCACCACGGAGTCGGAGAGGGTCACGCAATAGTCGATCTCCGAGGCGTCGTAGCGGAAGTTCAGCGGCACGGCCACGGCCCCGGTCTTGAGGATGCCGAAGTAGATGGGCAGCCATTCCAGGCAGTTCATGAGCAGGATCGCCACCTTGTCGCCCTTCTTGATGCCCCGGCTGGTCAGCAGATTGGCGAAGCGGTTGGCCTTTTCGTTGAAGACGCTCCAGGTGATCTCCCGCCGATGGTAGGGGGAGGGGGTGGGCTGCATCAGATCGTATTCCCGCCAGGTGATGCGCTGGGAGTCCTTCATTTCCGGGTTGATCTCCACCAGGCAGGTCTCGTCGCCGTAAAGGCGGCAGTTCTGCTCCAAAATATCGGTAATAGGCATGGGGAGCCTCCTTTGTGCTTGTATTATCACTTTATTGATTTACAGTTTTCCAGTAATAAAGCCAGTATAGCGCATGAAAATGGAATTGTCAACCTCTGGAATCAACTAAGCACTATGCACTGCGCACTCACTGTTCCCTGTTGCCTGTTCCCTGTTGCCTGATCATCACCCGATCACTTGCATTTCCTTGATCTTGTCCCCCGCGTAGTGCATGCGGAAGTAGATGATGCACAGCACCAGGGAGACGAGGCTGGCCGCCGGCGTGCCGAGCCCCACGTGGAAGAGGGTCGCGCCGGGGATGCGGCTCATAAAGAAGGCGATGGGGATGCGCACAAAGAAGGCCGTCGCCATGCTGTGGGCCGCCACGAAGAAGGTTTTGCCGCTGCCGTTGAACAGGCCGTTGAGGCAGAACATGAAGCTGACCATGATGCAGTCCCAGGAGAAGGGGTACATATAGTTGACGCCCTCGGCGATCACGTCCGGGTCCGTGGCCAGAAGCCCCAGCAGGGAGGCGGGGAAGAGGTCCGCGATGATGACGAAGGGGACCGCGATGCACAGGGAGAAGGCCATGCCGTAGAAGGTGGCCTTTTTCGCCCGCTCGGGCTTGCCCGCGCCCACGTTCTGAGCCGTCACGGTGGAGAGGGCGGAGCTGAGGGCCCAGGGGAAGGTGAGGCCGATATCCACCACCTTGCCCACGAGGCTGGCCCCCGCGGCGGCGTTCACGCCCATCTGATTGGTGATTTTCGTGATGATGAGGAAGGAGATGCTCACCAGCGTATTTTGCAGGGAAATGGGGATGCCCAGCCGGAACATGTGGCCGATGATCTTGAAGTCCACCCGCACGTCGCTCGTGCGGAAGCTGTAGGGCAGGCCCGTGCGCCAGATGTAGAGGCAGGCCAGGGCGAAGCTGAGGAACTGGCTGATGACCGTCGCCAGCGCCGCGCCGGAGGCCCCCATCTGGCAGAGCGCCACGAAAACGTAGTCCAGGATGATGTTCGTCACGCAGGCGATGCCCACGAAGACCATGGGCGCCGCCGAGTTGCCCAGGCCCCGCAGGGTGGCCCCGGTGATGTTGTAGCCCATGATGAAGACGTTGCCGAAGGCGCAGATGCGCAGATAGCGCCAGCACTCCTCCGTGGCCTCCGGGGGCACGCTCAGCACCCGAATCAGCAGCCGCCCGAAGGAGAGCTGCAGGATCATCACCGCCACGGAAATGAGCAGGCACATAAAGGCCGTGCTGGTGATGGCGGCGGTGGTGTCCTTGTCCCGCTTCGCGCCGAAGTACTGGCCGATCAGCACCGTGCCGCCGCTGGTGATGCCCATAAAGAGGTTGGTGATGAGGTTCATGATGCTGCCGCCGGAGGAGACCCCGGCGATGGCCCCCGCCGTGGAGAAGCGGCCCATAAAGGCCACGTCCGCCGCCCCGTACAGGACCTGGAAAATGCTCGAAATAAAGAAGGGCAGGGCAAAGCGGATCAGCATTTTCGGCACGCTGCCCTCCGTCAGAGACAGAGGCTTCCGCTCCCGCCGTTGGAGAATGGACATGGGATGATCGATTCCTTTCAAAGCCCGCCGCGCGGGCAAATTGCTTGCGTTAAATTTTAGTATACCAGAAACGGAGAAAAGAAGCAAGAAAAAAGTTCATCGCTCATTTTGACCTTGAAAATGAGCGATGAGAGAAACGATAAACAGAACAGGGAACGAAGAATGTGCCTCATTCCTCGTTCCCTGTCTTTTCTTCTATTAACGAAAACAACTCGCTGGGCCTCATGTCCAGAGCCTGGGCGATCCGCCAGACGGTTTCAATGTTCGCGTGGATCGTGCCGCTTTCGATCATGGTCAAATGGGTGCGGGCAATACCGGCCAGGCCGCTCAAAACCTCCTGGGTGAGCCTGCGCTCCTTGCGCAGCGCCTTGATCGTTTGCCCCATGACCTCGTAGCTGAAAACCATAGCCGACACCACCTTATCTTTATGATAAGTGGAAATGTCAAAAATGATGTCTATTATGCTAGACAAATCATGTCTAATATGATATACTTTTTCCCGTGCCCTGTTCGTATACGCTCAACATGAGAAAAGGAGGTACTTATGACGAAACTCAAAACGATCCTATGGGGCTTCAAGGTAAGCTGGGAGATGGATAAGAGCTCGATACTCTTTTGGTTTTTTCTGAATATCGTTCTCTCCGTGCTGCCAGCCGTGGCCCTGCACTTCAACCGGGAATCCCTGTCGGTGATTTCCGGCTTCCTGTCCGGCGAAGCCTATACCTACGCCGACGCCGTGCGGCCCATCGTGTCGCTGGGTTTGCTGATGATCGTCATCGGCCTATCGGCCCGGGTCAACGGCGATCTGGTGTATATGATGATGTACGATAAGTATTACGTCGGCACCTGCCATCTGATCATGGACAATATTCAGCGGGTCGAGCTGACGGACCTGCTGAAAAAGGATATCAACGACGCCTGGAATTTCAGCTATCTGCGGGCCGGGTCCATCACGGATTTTCTGGTCGGGGCCTGCACCATCCTCAGCAAGATCATTTCCATCGTGTCCCTGCTGGCGGTGGCCTTCACCATGTCGAAGCTGATCTTCGCCGTCGCGGCGGTCTATACCGTGGGCGTCTTCGTTCTGAGCATCTCCTTCATGGGGAAGATGCGGGAGGACGTGCAATCCGATTTCCAGAACGAGCGGCTGATCGAATACTATGAAAAGATCGGGGAAACGCCGGGTATGGCGAAGGAGGCCCGCATCTATGAAAACACGGAGGAGATCGTCGCCCAATGGAAAAAGCCCTTTGACGAGAGGCAGGGGAGAAGAAAGCGCGTGATCAAAAGCTCCTGCGTCCGCGACTTTATCAGCGGGGCGGGCTTTTATCTCTTCCTTATTGTGATGGTGGTCGTCAGCGTTTTCGGCGTCGCCCGCGGCAGCATGACGCCGGACGTTTTCCTGGTGCTGTTCACCCTCTGCGTCAATCTCTATACTACCATCACGGGCACGGCGGGCCACATCGTCCGCTTTGACCGGGGGCTGGACGCCATGGACAAGCAGCGGCGCTTTTTTGAGATCGCCCCCATGTATAAGGCGGAGGACGACGCGGGCAAATACGATACCCCCGCGGACGAGGACACGGTATTTGACGTGAAGAACCTCTCCTTCTCCTATGACGACAGGCCCGTGCTGCGCAACGTCAGCTTTACCGTGAAAAAGGGCGAGGTCATTGCCCTGGTGGGTCAGAACGGGAGCGGGAAATCCACCCTTGTCAAGCTGCTGCTGAATATGTATAAGCCCGACGGTGGGACCGTCAAGGTGCTTGGCCGGGAGTACGGCGACTATAAGCGGGACTATATCCGCACGAAAATCGGCGTGTTCTTCCAAAACTCCTATCTTTTCCACTCCACCATGCGGGAGAACGTGGGCGTGGGCGCCGTGGAGGATATGGGCGACGAGGCGAAGATCTGGGAGGCCATTCGCAAGGGCGGGGCGGCCAAGGTGGTGGAAAAGCTGCCCAAGGGCCTGGATACCATTTTGGGCAAGTTCCAGGACCGCAACGGGACGGAGCTTTCGGGCGGTGAAAAGCAGCGCGTGGCCGCCGCCAGGACCCATATGTCCAACCGGGATATCCTTATTTTCGACGAGCCGGCCTCCATGCTGGACCCTATCGCGGAGCTGGAGCAGTTTCAGAATATCCGGGATATGCTGGATGACCGGACGGCCATTCTGATCAGCCACCGGGTAGGCTTTGCCCGCATGGCGGACCGGATCATTATGCTGGACGATGGGCGCGTTGCCGAAACCGGGACCCATGAGGAGCTGATGGCGCTGAACGGGCTCTACGCGCGCTTTTTCCATGAGCAGGCCCAATGGTACGACACGGAGAAAAAGGAGGTCGTGGAATGAACAGAGAGAAAATAGGCTTCCGCCGCGCCCTCGGCATTTTCGGGCGGGCTCTGCGGGTCAGTCTGAAAATGCGCGGCAGGGCCTCCGTCGCCGTCAATCTGCTGGGCTTTGTGATGGCTTTTCTGCCCATGCTGGTCTCCGTATGGGTCTCGCGCTTCTCCAACGAGATACAGAACGCCTACGGTAAGGGGCAGGGCGCGGTACTGTCCGCCCTCGGGGTCTTTGCTGTGCTGGCGGCTCTGTATGTCGTTCAGCTCCTCTGGAACACCCTGCGGGACTATTATGCCCGGATGGACGAGCTGAACGCCATGGCCTATATGAAGGAGCGCATCCTGCGCTGTACCTGTGAGGTGGAGTATAAGTACATCGAGAACTACGACAGCTTCAAGGAGCGCATCCGTTTTGTGGACACGGACGCCGGGAAGCGCGTGGCCGCCAGCATCACGGGGCTGATCGCCTGGCTGCAAAACATCATTACCTTTATCAGCCTCATTACCGTTCTGTGGGGCCTGAACAAGTGGATCGTGCTGATCCTGGTGGCCGCCTGCGTCCCCGCCGTGGTGCTGGCCTATTTCCAGAAGGACGAGGAATATCTTTCCAAGACGAAATTCGGCGTTTATGAATACCTCATGTCCATTGCCTATTTCTTTGAGGCGACCTGGCCGAATTCGATCAATGAGCTGCGCTTTTTCGGCCTCTATCCCTGGATCAAGGGCAAATACAACGACATGACGCGGCGCTATATCACCCGCAAAAACAAAATGACCCGCAAGCACGTCCTTTTCAACTCGATCGCGGACCTGTTCCGAAGCTGCGTCTATATCTTTATTCTGCTGATCGTTGCCCGCGGCATTTTTGACGATCCGGCTGTCGGCATCGGCGCTTTCATGCTGGTTTTCAACATGGCCGGGCAGCTCCAGACCGTGACGGCGCAGATTTTCATTTACGCCGCCCAGTTTTTCAGCGACGTGGCCTATATGCGGGATTTCTTCTATCTGGACGAGCTGGACTATGAGAAGCGGGAGCCCAACGCCACGGGCTATGAGAAGGGCAGTATCGAATTTAAGAACGTCAGCTTCACCTATCCCAATACGGAGCGGGAGGTGCTGCACGATATCAGCGTTTCCATTCGCCCGGGGGAGAAGATCGCCATCGTGGGGGAAAACGGGAGCGGGAAAAGCACCTTCGTGGCTCTGCTCTGCGCCCTTTACAGGCCCGGCGGCGGCAGCATCACCATCAACGGGGAAGATATATACACGCATCTGTCCAGGACCCGCAAGACCCTCTCCGCGGTCTTCCAGGACTTTGCCAGCTACGAGGCGACGATTCGGGAGAATATCACAATTTCCGATTCCGGGCGGCAGGCCGACGATAACGAGCTGACCGCCTTGGCCAGGCGCACGGGAGCCTGGGAGTGCATCGAGGCACAGCCCGCGGGCTTTGATGAGGTGGTGGGCAGCTTCTCCGCCAAGGGGAACAACCTTTCGGGCGGCCAGTGGCAGAAGATCGCCATAACCCGCTGCGCCTACCGCAGCGACGCGAAAATCATGATCCTCGACGAGCCCACCGCGGCCCTTGACCCGGTGGCGGAGGCGGAGCTTTACCGTCACTTTGCCGCGCTTACCGGGGACCGGACTGGCATTCTGATCTCCCACCGCCTCGGCATCACCCGCCTGGTTGACCGCATCCTGGTTTTCCGGGACGGACGGATCGAGGAGGACGGCAGCCACGAAGAGCTGATGGCCCGCAAGGGGCTGTACGCGGAAATGTACAACGCCCAGGCCAAATGGTATATTGAATAGAAGCGGACAGAATCAGAAACGCCTTGGCTTTTCACAGCCAAGGCGTTTTGTGATGGATTGATATTGCGAAACTGTTTTACTTCCTTCTCCCTCTCCGCAGCGCCGTCAGCGCTTTGGAGGCGGTGTCGGCGGCGTCCTCGGGGACGGGGGCGGCGAGGCGGTAGCGGGCGCTGTTATATTCCTCCGTCATGGCCTCCAGCTCCGGGCTTTTGAGCTGGGCACCCAGCTCGGAGGGGGTGCAGAACTTGGCCCGCTCGTTCACGCGGCTGCTTTTCAGCAGGGCCTTGTAGACGAAGCGGAGCTTCATACGTCCGTCGGGCATATCCTCAAAGCGCTCGGGCCTGGCCGTGAGGCCGCTGAAAAAGGCTCCCAGCTGTTCCTGCTTTTCCTTGATGATGCCCTTGAGATCCAGGGTGCGCTCCACGCTGTCCTCGTAGTCCTCCTCGGTCTCCCGCAGGCGGAAGCGGTTGAAGAAGCGGCGGAAGCTGAAGCGCCCGCGGCCCCCGCCGTTCCCGGCCAGCACCGCGATGAGGACGATGATGCCCACCACCAGCATCACGCCGATGAAAATGAGCACGATGGTCTGGGCCGTGCTGTTCACGGGCACGTCGGGCAGGCTGCGGTCCTCGGGCTCACGCTCCTCCTGCACCGGGGTGTTCACGGGCATTTCCGTGCTGCTGTCATTGCCCCCCGCCAGAAGGGAAATGAGCTTCCAGATGCCGCCCAGCACGAAGCCGGCGGCGGCCGCCAGGCCCCGGTGCAGAAAGCCCAGGCTGGCGATGGGCACGGCGAAGAGCAGGAAGATCGTGAGCATTACCAGATTGCGGCTGCGCATCCCGGAGGGGACGGCGAAGCCGCCGGAGGCCGCGCCCTTTACGTTGTGCAGGCCGCCCCGGAGACTGTAGGCATTGAAGCTGTACAGGCTCAGCAGGAAGTTCGCCAGGCCGCACCAGGTCATGGGCAGCAGGGCCCGGCCCGTTTCCTCCGCCTGGGCGCTGTTCAGATAGAAGTAGACGCAAATAAAGAGATAAAGCAGGATCGAGGCGATGGCTACCCGGGGCGGGAAGGGGGCGTTGGCCCGCAGACCCAGCAGGAAGAGCCCCAGGGCCCCCACCAGGGACAGCGCCTGATACAGTACGTCCATGGCCGCGTGGGCGGGGAAGAGAAACCAGGCGGCGACCTCGGTGCCAAGGCAGAAGACGAGGCCCATCACCAGGCGCAGGGCCTTGCTCCGCCCGGCGCAGAAGAGCCCGGCGGGGAAGCAGAGCAGCAGCGGCCAGCAGCAGAGGCTGCGGCTGTACCAGGGCCAATCCACGGCGGGCAGCCGCTCCAGCAGCACCAGCGCCGCGAAGACCAGCAGGGCCGACAGCAGGAAATTGACGACCCACAGGGCGATCTTTTCCGCTTTCACGAGGCCGTCACCCCCTTGATCTTGATCCAGGTGACGGAGTTGCCCGCCTTGCGCAGGGCCTCCGCCCGCTCCTCCAGGGACTCGCTCCAATAGGCGGAGACCACGACGATATCCGTGTCCGTGGCGCCGCCGGAGATCAGCCCGTCCAGGGTGGCGTGGAAGCCCACCCGCATCTTGATTTTGAGGACGGCCAGGGCCTCCAGAATCTCATTCAGCTTGGCCTCGCCGCTGCCGGGGGCCACGTAGATGGCCGCGTCGGGGGAGGAGAGGTCCTCGCCGTTGCAGCAGAAGCCCATGTCGATGCCGTTTTCGCAGCACCAGGCGGCCAGGGCCGCGGTGATGTTCACGCCGTTTTCCAAAAAGTCGATCTCCGCGGGCTCCATGCTGCCGTAGACCCGGTCGTGGATCTGGGTGTTCAGGCAGAGCATCACCCGGGGAGAGACCGTGTAGTCGTGGGTCTTCACCTGCAGGCGTCCCGTCCGGGCCGTGGCGGCCCAATGCACGTCCTTGCGGCTGTCCCCGGAGCGATACTCCCGTATGCCGTTCACCAGCATGGGGTCCGGCATGATCCAGCGGCGCACCACCACGTCTCCCTGCCATTTCAGCGCGGACTCGGGCAGGTCCTCGGCCTTGGGGATGGCGGGGTAGACCGTCAGCTTCGCGTCCCCCATGAAGTCCTTGCGCATGGAGGCCAGGCCGAAGAGGTCCCCGGAGGCCATGTAGACGGCGCTGCAATCGTAATAGCCCCGCTTGAGGCAGTGGATCTCATGCCGCCGGGTGATGCGGGAATAGCCCCCCAGGAAAAAGAGGCTCTTGTGAAAGGTGTCCATGGCAATGTCCAGATTCTCCTGGCTCTTGAAGCGCAGGTTGGGAGAGATGCGGGATTCCACCCGCACCCAGGGCACCGGGATCAGCTTGTCGTTGCGCAGGACCTCCACCAGCTCCACCCGCTCCCCCGCGAAGCAGCGGCGGCGGGAAAAGCTGCGGGTATAGGAGACCTTGCGCAGGGCGTGTCTTTGATAGTAGGCGACCTGGATCAGCGCCAGGATGCCCACGATCAGGATGATCCAAAAGGCAGTCAAGCCGCCACCCCCTTTTTTAGTGCATAGTGCATAGTGCGTAGTGCTTAGTAAAATGCATCTATCAGCTTAAAGAATCTTATCCGCCAGGGGGTCCTCCGTGGGGACGGGGACGGCCTTCAGCAGCTCGGAGACCACCTGGGCCGCCTTGCCGGAGACGCCGTAGCCCGGTTTGGTAATGAGGCGGTGGGCAAAGACGGGAGCGGCCAGCTTCTTCACGGCGTCGGGCTGCACGTAGTC
>CAMVOG010000048.1 GCA_947169005.1 uncultured Clostridia bacterium
TCCTTTCCGCAGTGATGGTCTTATGAGTCCGCTCTTACGCGGCGGGGGTGATTTCCGTGGTGATCCAGTAGTAGTCGGCGGTGTGGATGTGGGCGTAGCCGACGTTCTTGGAATAGGCCATGGAGCTGTTGTAGTAGCCGTCCACGAGGACAGCGGCGTCGTCCACCAGGATCTGCTGGAGGCGCTCGATGATCTCGGTGCGGCGGGCAGGATCGGTGGAGGCCAGATACTCCTCAAAGAGGGCGTCGTACTCATCGTTCTGATAGCCGCAGAAGTTGGACTCGCTGGGGCCGTACCAGTTGTACATATACTCGGTGGGGTCGCCGGTGCCCACGGTGGTCCAGTTGTTGTTGTCCAGGTCATAGTTGAAGGAAACCAGGTCGTTCCAGCAGTCGTCGGAGGAGCCGTACTGGCTCTTCACGCCGATGCCCAGCTCGGTGAGATAGAGGGTGTGGGCGTCGGAGAAGTCGTTGAGCAGGCGGTTTTCATAGGAGGAGTAGCGAAGGTAGATATCCTCGCCGTCCAGCTCACGGATGCCGTTGCCGTCGGTGTCCACGATGCCGGCGTCGTCCAGCAGCTTCTTGGCGGCGTCCATGTCATACTCCCAGGGGTTGTTGAGCTTGTCGTAGCCGTAGGCCAGGGTGCTGGGCAGCACGGAGAAGCCGGGGGTGTAAAGGCCGCCGATGGTGTTGGAGGCGCAGATGGTCTTGTAGTCGATGGCCATGAGGATGGCCTGGCGCAGGGTGTCGTTGGCGAGAACGCCCTTGAAGTTCATCCAGCTGAAGCCGCAGCGCACGCCGGAGGCGATGTCCACGGTGTAGTTGCTGTCCGCCTGGAGCTTCTGCAGGTCGGCGACGTTGGAGATGTTCTCCACCAGGTCCACCTGGCCGGCCTGGAGGGCGCTGGCCTTGGCGGAGGCGTCGCCCATGAAGGTGATGATCACGTTGTCATAGGGCACGGCGCCGTCCCAGTAGTTGGGGTTCTTCTCCATCTCGAAGCCCACGAGGTCGGTGTGGGACTTGACCATGTAGGGGCCGGTGCCGATGACGCCGGCGTCAAAATCGGTGATCTCGGACACGTCGATGATCGCCATGACGGGATAGGCCAGGTTGCCGGGCAGGTTGATATCCGCGGCGGGCAGCACGATGGTGATGGTGTTGGCCGCATCGTCGGCGGTGACGGTGGCGTCATAGCTCAGGTACTTGCCGGGCTTGGAGGAGCCGTTGGGGCCTTCCTCGCGGACCCAGTCCAGGGACTCCTTGACCTTGGTGGCGGTCATGGGGGTGCCGTTGGAGAACTTGATGCCGTCGCGGAGCTTGATGGTCCAGGTGATCAGATCGTCGGTGGTGTAGGACTCAGCCAGCCAGGGCACCACGTTCATGCTGTCGTCGAACTTGAAGAGGGCCTCGGAAACGCCGAAGCGCATGCAGTTCCAGGCGCAGTTGATCTGAGAGACGGGGTTGATGAGGCCGTCGGAATACATCTGGCAGCCGAAGGTGAGGGTCTTGGGGCCGGTGGAGGCGGTGGTCCCGGTGGTCTCCGTGGTCCCGGTGGAGGCGGAACCGCTCTGGGCGGTGCTGCCGGTGTTGGTCGTGGCCGTGTTGCCGCCGCAGCCCGCGAAGAGGGCGACGAGCATCAGCACGGCGAGGATAAGCGCGACTGTTTTCTTCATCTTTTCTTTTCCTTTCTGTTGTTAGGTTTCTTTATCGGTACGGGGCCCGCGCCCCGCTTGCGATCGGTGTGAGAGAGATAGTTCAGAGTTTAGAGTTCAGAGTTCAGAGAATGGAGACGCGCCCTGAGCCCTATTCCCTGTCCCCTGGGCCCTGCTGCCTGCCTGTCATTCTGAGCGCAGCGAAGAATCTTTCCGCACGCATCAACGGACACGAAGATCCTTCGACTCCGCTGCGCTCCGCTCAGGATGACAGAAACGGTGCATAGCTCATAGCTCATAGCCTGTAGCTCATAGGCTATAGACTACAGACTATAGACTATAGACTATAGACTACAGACTATAGCACATTGCTCCCTGAGCCCTGCTCAGTATTCCTCGACGGACCCGTTCAGCCCGTAGGCCGTGAGGAAGTCGCCGGGGCGGATGGCCAGGGCGGCGTTGTAATAGAGGATGGTGATATCCTCCGGGGCGACGTACTCCTTGAGGACGTTTCCGAAGAAATCCTCCAGCCGCCCGAAGGGCCGCCCCTTGGGGACGGTCTCCCCCAGGCCCGCGCAGGGATACCAGAGGCCCTGCTCCTCCGCGTCCAGATAGACGGCCTTGTGGAAGATGCGCCGGGGCTTTTCCGCCCGGGTCCAGCCCTCCGCAGGATAGACGCCCAGGTGGTCCATGAGCAGGCGGAGCTGCCGCCGGTCCTCCTCCACCTCCGCTTCGGTGACGAAGAGGCCGCTGCCCCGCTCATGGAGCAGGCCGGGGATATTCACAAAATTGGCCCCCTACCTGTACTCCCCGTCCCGGCCCTCGCACTCCACCAGGGTCTCCACGTCCAGGGCCTTCGCGGCGGCCAGGGCCTCCGCCGTAACGCCGGGGGCGTCGGGATAAAAGATCAAGGGGGTCATGGTCTCCGACTGGCTGCCGCCGTGGAGATCAAAGAGAAAATCCACCTGGGGCAGCAGCTCCCGCAAAAACCAGGCGGCGATGCGCCCGCCCACCCGCTTTTCCGCCGGGGGCGGATAGCCGTGGTTGAGGTTGTAGCCGTCCTCGGGGACCAGGGCGGGGCTGAGGCCCCAGAAGCCGCTGGTGTTCACGCAGTGGAGCAATATCACCCGCCCGCTCATCTTGGCGGGGTCCAGCTCCGCGGCGGTGCGGATCACCGCCGGGACGCCGACGTATTCGCCGGAGTGGATGCTGGCCGTCACCAGCAGGGTCTTGCCGGGCCGCGCGCCGTTTATGAGGGTGGCGGGGATCTCATAGTCCCCCTCCCTCCCCCGCTTTTCGCTGCCGGGGCCGATGCTGCCGCCGTTGGGCGTTCCCTCCATGGGGACGCGCAGAACGGTCTGCCTTTTTTCGCCGGGGCGCAGGCTGAGGCCGCAGAGTTGCCAATCGTTCATTCCCTTTTCCTCTCTCACTTCGTATTTTCGGGCAGAAAAAAAGGCTGCTGCCGCAACAAAGCGGCAACAGCCCGTATATGCTGATGCTATGCCCCAGGGGGCGCCCTCCGCTCCAAGAGTCCGTGAAGCTCGGGTAGGTCGGCGCAGGCAAGTCTTCTGGCTTATGGGTCATCGCATCGGCGGTCTTCCCAGCCCGTGGGCCAGTGACGTATTCGCGTCAGCTCTCCAAATACAGCGGCGGCTCCGTGCGAGATTCTCACTCGCTTCCTTTTTCAGCGCCCTCCGTAGAGGGCGGCACCAGCGCTTTTCAATTGTGCGGTCATGCAGTTAATCCTGCATAACTCGACGTGATTATAGAGCATCCGCTTTGAAATGTCAATATACCGAAATAAAAATATTGAAAACTGCACTTTCAGTCAACTTGTTTGAAAGTGCAGTTGCATTTTTGGGGGGTCTGTTTGACAGAGCGGGACCTATACAGTATACTGTCCTTAAAGGCAGGTGGCATACCGTTATGAAACAGATCAAGCGCATCACGGACCGGGAGATATTGGGCGCGGATGGTTTATCCTCCGCCCCGCCCCACCGTAAGGCCCGGGCGATCCTGCGCAATCCCCGGGGTGAGCTGGCCCTGACCCATGAGGCGGCCTTCGGCATTTACGTGCTGCCCGGCGGGGCCCTGGAGGATGAGGAGAGCGTGGAGGAGGCCCTGCGCCGGGAGCTGCGGGAGGAGACCGGCTGCCGCGTCCTGCGTGTTCGGGAGCTTGGCTGCGTGGAGGAAAACCGCGCCCACTCGAACTCCGTTCACCTTTCCTATTACTTTGTCGTGGATACGGATACGGAGACCTTCACCCCTTCTCTGACGGCAGAGGAAGAGCGGGCGGGCGCCACCGTGGCCTGGGTCCCCTTCGAGGAGGCCCGCAGCCTTATCACGGAGGAGCGCTGCTCCACGCCCCAGCAGAAATTTCTCCGCGCCCGGGACCTGGCGGCCCTGGCCGCCTACGAGGAGTGGCTGCGGGAACAGACAAAGGACAGGTAAGCACCCGGAATTTTCACAGGATAACAAAATCCAAGGGGCTGTTGCAAAATATACTTGCAACAACCCCTTGGTTTTTAATCAGCCTTTATCGGGAAACGCACTTCTATTCTCTACTCCCCCGCCAGCATCCGGAACAGGAGCAGGGCATCGCGGGTGTTCACCCGGCCGTCGCGGTCCAGGTCCATGGCGGTGCCGGTCGGGGCGTGGCCGGAGGCGGCCAGGAAGAGGCGCATGGCGTCCTCCCTGTCCACCGTGCCGTCGGCGTTCACGTCGCCGGGGAGGGAACCGCTCCGCTTCACCCAGCGGGCGTAGAGCGTGAGGGAGCCGCGTACAAGCTCCGTGGAGGGGTCCACGGGCGTACGGAAGCCGTCGTCCCGATACCATCCGGCAAAGCTCCATTTGCCGCTCGCGTCCACGGGCGTAGGCAGGCTGCCAAGCAGGGACGCGCCCGCGCGGGTGACGGGGGCCAGCGGCGCGCCGACGCCGCCCAGCTCGAAGCGGATCTCATAAGTCTTGCCGCTGCCCTCATATTTGGCCTTGAGCGCCACGTCGCCATCCGGCATGATGAAGGTGGACAGGGCGTCGGGCAAAACTGTCGGGAACGCCGAGGGCCTGGCGGAAACGAACTCCCAGCCCTGGAAGCGGGCCCAGTCGCCGCCCTCGCCGTCCTGGGTGTTGAAGAAGAGCGTGACCTTCTCTCCGGCCCGGGCGCCCGTGATTTCCTGATTTGCCTGATTGCGAATGTTATACAGGCTGCCGTCGAGAGGGGCGCCGGCAGCGCTGCCGCCGTCCGTCAGCGTGATTTTACGCTCGCGGCTCCCGCTCTGCATCTCGGCGGTGAGACGGATTCCTGTAGGGGTCGTCTCCCGGCCCTTGACGGTCACCAGCCCGGCGCCCAGAGAGACGGTCGCCACGGTCCCGTCGTCCCGCTGCACCTCGAAGAAGGGGGTAAACCTGTACGCGTAGCTGCCGACGCCGTATTCCCCGAAGGGGGCCGTCACCGTAAGGCTCATGCCGTCCTCACCGGCCTCCCAGGCAAAGGGGGCGGCACCATCGGTTTCCGTGCCGTGCCAGTTTATCACCCGATTCACCCGGCTGCGGCCCGTGCTTTCAAAGGTGAAGGTATAGGTCGGCAGCTTATCGGTGGAGAAGTATTCGTCCTTCCAGCTGAGGACGCCCATATCCACGGTATACGAGGCAGGGTAAAGGTCGTAGGAGCCCTTGGCCTTCTGGTTGGTGGTGACCGTGAGCTTCACCTCCCAATCCTCGCCGGTATAGCCCAGCTTTGCCTGCCACTCCTCCTCGGTGAAGCCCAGGCGGGCAATGGTTGCGGGGCTGTCGTTGGCGGTGCAGACGCGCTGCTCGCCGCAGGTCTCGCAGACGGCCCAGCAGCGGCCCGTGGTCTTGTTCGTGGGCTCCTGGATGTAGTCGCCCCAGACCCAACTGTGCCCCGTGGACTTGACGGTGCGGCCCCGGGAAACGTGGGCCCCGCAGCTCAGGCACCAGGTGTCGCCGCTGTAGCCCGGCTCGGTGCAGGTGGGCTCCACCTTGTTTCGCACCTCCGTGCGGTTGTGGGTCGGGGGGGTCTTCTTGCCCTTCTTCACGTCGCCGCAGACAGAGCAGACCCAGTCGCCCTCATAGCCGCGGCCGACCTGCCCTCTGCCGGGGCCGCCGGTGCGGGGGTTGGCGGGCACATAGGTGCAGTAGCCGGGCAGGGCAGTGGAGCGGTTCAGCTTATAGTCGTGGTGGCCGATGGGCTCAATGGGCGCACCCTCGCTGACGATGGCTCCGCAGTCGTCGCAGACCGTGTCCGGCGTCTTACCGTAGGTGACGCAGCCCGCTGGGAAGCCGCCCTGCTGCGAACGGTGGCGGATGGGGTGGCTGCACGGGGTATAGACCGCCTCCACCACGATCTGGTGGTCGATATAGCTGGCGGTCCCCTCGCGGAAGGACCGCGGCGGCGTCGTCAGATGGAAGAGATAGCCGCCGTCAGACTCCGGGGAGCTCCAGATCTGCGTCAGATACTCGCTTCCGTAAACGACCTCGAAGTGGTCAAAGAGATACCCCACCTTCTGCAGGGGATAGACGCGCAGGTCCAGGGGCCCGTAGGTGCTGCTGACCTCAACCGTGGGGTCGCTGTCTTTGGCGATGCGGGCCCCCTTGCCGATGAGCTGCCAGTCCAGGGGATCGACGCGGAAGGACTGCTCCCAGCCGCAGGTCATACAGGTGCGGACGACGGTGGCCGTTCCGTCGTCGTTATAGTTGAAGAAATGCCAGCCGACGTAGTCGTGGGCCTCCGGAAGCATATAGCCGCAGGAATCGTAATAGTGGCACTTGCGGTAATGGTAATGGTCGTCCGCGGCGATCATGCTCTCCCAGGTCCCGGCGGCATAGCCGTCGGTGATCTCCTCCCAGGTGTAGAGGTTATGGACGTGGGGGATCACGGGGATCTCCCGGCTCTTTTCCCAGCCGCAGACCGTGCAGTGGTTGAGCTCGCGGCCCTTCTCCGTCTCGGTGGCGGGCACGTCCACGGTCCAGCCGCTGTCGTCGAAAACGTGGTCGCCCCGGTCCGTTCTCTTGCCGCAGGCGCATTCCTTCCAGTGGCCCACCTCGCTGCTGCCCATGACGGCATAGCTGTGGACGTGGTTGGCCTCCACCCTGGGGATGATCCGGTATTCCTTCTCGCCGCAGGTCAGGCAGGCGCGGCTGCGCAGGCCCTCGCGGGAGGAGAGAGCGGCATACTCCAGCTCCCAGGCGGCGGGCCAGTTGTGGTCCATGGCCCGGCGGATCAGGCCGCAGTCCTCACCCGCGCAGCGCTGATAGTGCTGGGGGTAGGTAAAGTACTTCGTCCCGTTCACGGTAACGCTCGTCGGCGTGCCGCCGTGCACCCAGTAGTACAGGTGCTGCCCCCGCAGATGGGCCGCGCGGGAGGTGACGGTGCCCTGCCCGTTGCTCACCCGGCAGGTGTACACGTATTCATGGGCGCAGGCGTCCGTGGGGACGACCACGCTGAGCTTCGCGGTTTTCGCGCCGGAAACCATCGTGCCGTCCTTCAGGGTCTCCTCCTCGCCGTCCACGCTCACATACCATTGATAACGCAGATCCTCGCCCTTGGCGTAAACGGTGAAGGTCGCCCGGTTGTCGGAATAGTCCGTGCCCGCGACGGACACCGTGCGGCGCGCGTCCAGGGGCTCGGAGACGATGCGGGGCAGAGCGGTATTCAGATACCCGCAGACGGTGCAGCGGGCGTTCCCGCCGAAGACGTGCTCATGGTCGCCCAGCACGCGGCGGGGGATGCGGCCCGTGCCCAGATCGGCCTCGCAGACGGCGCAGGAATAGCGCTCCAGGCCCTCCTCGGTATAGCTGGGCTCCCGCAGGGTCACGGCCACGATGTCGTGGTCCTCGATCTCCACGCGGCCCTCGCATTCCGTGCAGTGCTGCCAGTGCCGATCCTCGTCGAAGCAATAGTCCCCGTCGGGATCATGGTCGCAGTTTTCCTCGTGGGTGCCCTCCTCCAGGCAGATCTCCAGGCACTGGCCGTCCTCAAAGCAGTAATGCTCCTCCCAGTCGGAGGATTCCACGCATACCTCGTGATCGCAGCCGAAATCCTCGCTGCGCTCGTGGCAGCAGTCGAAGCAGAGGCCGCAGTCCTCGCACATCTCGTCGGGATCGAAGCAATAGCCGCAGTCGTCGCAGAAGTGGTCCTCCCAATCGGAGGAATTGGGGCAGGTCCAGTCATGGTCGCAGCCGTAGTCCTCCCGGCCCTCCTCACAGTGGACGGCGTGGCCGCCGCAGACCTCGCAAAGCTCCTCCATGCACTCGCCGCACTCGTCGCAGAAGTGGTCCATGGCGTCGCTCCCATCGGGGCAGATATCGTGCTCGCAGTGATAGTCCTCCTGGCAGACCAGGCAGAGGCCGCAGTCCTCGCACATCTCGTCGGGATCGACGCACTCTCCGCAGCCGTCGCAGAAATGCTCCTCGTAGCCCGGCGCGTCGGGGCACCAATCGTGGGCGGCGCAGTGGTAGCCCTCGCAGCACTGCTCGCACATGCCGCAGTATTGGCAGCGCTCGCCGCCGACGCAGTCAAAGCAGCTCGGGCAGAGATGCTCCTGGAACTCGGCGCTCTCCAGGCAGTAGCCGTGCTCGCAGCCGTCCTCCAGCGTGTTCTCCTCGCAGCACTCCGGGCAGAGCCCGCAGTCGGAGCAAAAATCAAAGCCGAAGCCGACGGCGCATTTTTCGCACTGGGGGCAGAGCTCGCAGCAATCCGTGCAATGCGGGTTCCCGCCCCCCTCCTCAAAGAAGGATCGGCACCAGAAGCCGTCGCCGCCGGTCTTCGCGCAGGTGTCGCATTCCCAGCAGTGCATGGTATTGATGCCGTCAAGCACATCGTCCATGAAGTTGTACTGGCAATCCTCACAGAGGCCGCAGTCCTCGCAGAGAGCCCCGTCGTCCCCGCAGGCGTCCATGCTCTGGCAGGCATAGCAATGGGTCCCCTCCGTCACGCCGCAGTCTATGCACAAACAGCATATGGGGCAGAAATAGTCCAGATCCCCATAGAAGCAATGCAGGCAGTCTACGCACATATAGTCAGCGGCGCAGGTGCTGCAGTGCCAGTGTTCGTTTTCCACACACTCATTCCAGATCAGGGTATAGCTGCCGGTATCGTCCATGAAGCAGTCGCCGCAGTCGCGGCAATGCGCCTTCTCCTCCTGGCAGCTCTCGCAGCAGCGGCAGGTCTCGCAGACCTCGTTTGGCTCGCAGCACTCGTCGCACATTATGCAGTGATACCAGCAGACCTCGCAGCGGTAGCAATCCTCACAGACCGTGTAGGTGCAGCTGCCGCATTCGCTGCAGTGCTCGCTGGAATAACAGTCCTCGTTGCCCGCGTTCTCGCTGCAGTGGTCGCCATTCTCACAGACCCAGTCGCCCCAGATGTACTCGCCGCAGTATTCGCACTCCACCGCGTCCTCGGCCCAGTCGTAGTCCTCCCAGCCCATGAGCTCGGCCTCCGTCAGCCGCCCGCCGGTCTCCCCGGCGGCCAGCTTCGCCGCGATCAGCGGGTGAACGGCGGCTTTTTGCTCCGCCAGGGCTTCGTAGTGGGCGGCTTTGCGCTCGTCCCGCTCCGCGATGCGCGCCGCAAGGCTGCGTCCCGCAGCGTCGGTGATACAGTCCGCCGCGCTGACGGCGCGGCGCGTAAGCTCGTCCGCCACCGCCGCCCGCCGCTCCATGGCCCGCGCGCTGGGCTGGGGCGTCTCGCAGGCGCAGGCCGCGCCGCCGAGGCAGTCTGTGCAGCTTCCGTCGCTACAGGCGCAGGCGTCCCCGCAGCCGTCGCACAGGCAGGCGCCGTCCTCACAGGCGCAGTCCACGCAGGTACAGTCCGCGCAGGCGCAGGCCTTGCCCGCGGCCTCGGCCTCAGCAGCCCTGAGGGCATCGGCAGCCTCAGGGGTCACGGCGTTCCGGACAAAGCCCGGGTTCTCCGCTTCCCCGGCCCGGTCCGCCGTCGCCGCCTCGCCGGGAAGCTGCGGCAGCAGCGCCGCCAGCATCAGCAGGGCCAGCAGTAGGCTGCATACTCGTTTCGTCTTCTTCATGGTCCTTCTCCCTTCGTCACGTCCCGCCGCGGCGGGCCCGGTCTTGTTTGCCAGAAAACAGCATTTTACAATATTTTCATAATATTACTATATTCCAATGATGACACAGTTCAGGGCCCTTTGCAACCTCCTAAAGGAGAATGTTTGGGAAAATCATAAAACTCTTTGTCAGCCTGTGCGGCTGGGCCGAGGGCTGACAAAAAGCGATCCCTCCTTGACATTCCGCCGAAACCGCACTATGCTTCTGTACGGTTTCACTTTATAAAGGAGGGGCGGCCCCGGGCCGATTCGACGCCATGGCTATACAGCTTTCCGATCACTTTACCTACAAGCGCCTGCTGCGCTTCACCTTCCCAAGCATCGTGATGATGCTCTTCACCTCCATCTACAGCGTGGTGGACGGGCTTTTCATCTCCAACTACGTGGGGGAGACGGCCTTCGCCGCCATCAATCTGATTTTCCCCTACTGCATGATCTTCAGCGCCCTGGGCTCCCTCTTCGGCGTGGGCGGCAGCGCCCTCGTGGCCATGGTCAAGGGCCAGGGGGACGACGAAAAGGGCAACCGCATCTTCTCCATGCTGGTGGTGGTGATGATCGTCCTGGGCTTCATCCTCATGGCCCTGGCCCAGCTCTTCCTCCCCGCCGCGGCCCGGCTCTTCAGGGCCACGGACGCCATGTACGACACCTGCATCCTCTACGGGCGCATCTTTATGGCGACGCTGCCCGCCTTCCTGCTGCAATACGGCTTCCACAGCTTTATGATCACGGCGGAAAAGCCCAAGCTGGGCCTGGCCTTCACCGTGGCGGCGGGCGTGGTCAACATGATCCTGGACTGGCTCTTCGTGGCGGTGTTCCGCTGGGGCGTGGCCGGGGCCGCGGCGGCCACCTGCGTCGGCCAGTGCGTGGGCGGCGTCGGGCCCCTGCTCTACTTCCTCTTCAAGCGGGACGGGGCCCTCAGGCTGGTGAAGCCCGCCTTCATGCCCCGGGAGCTGCTGCGCTCGGCCAGCAACGGCATGGCGGACTGCATCACCAACGTGGCCATGAGCCTGGTGAACATGGTCTTCAACCTCCAGCTCATGAAGTACCTGGGCGAGTACGGCGTGGCGGCCTTCGGCATCATCATGTACGTGAACTTCGTCTTCGTGGCGGTGTACCTGGGCTACTCCATGGGCGTCGCCCCCGTTATCAGCTACCACTTCGGCGCGGGCAACCGGGAGGAGCTGCGGGGCCTCTTCAAAAAGAGCATGCTCATGGTGGCCGTGGCCTCCCTGGCGCTGACGGCCCTGGCCCTGGCGACGGCCCGGCCCGTGGCCTCCGTCTTCGCGGGCTACGACCCGGCCTTTCTGGATATCAGCGTCCGGGCCCTGCGCCTTTATTCCCTGAGCTACTTCCTGGCGGGCTTCAACATGTTCAGCTCCAACCTTTTCGCCGCGCTGAACAACGGCCCCGTCTCGGGCCTGCTCTCGGGCCTGCGCATCTTCGTGTTCCAGATCGCGGCGGTGCTGCTCCTCCCCCTCGCCTTCGGCAGCGACGGCATCTGGCTCGCCATGCTGGCCGCGGAGCTCTGCGTCCTCGTGGTGACGGTGGCCGTGCTGGCAAAATACCGCGGGCGGTATGGGTACGTGTGAGTTGAAAGTTTTTGGTTTTTTTCTTGCAATCCGTCCCTTTTGCGCATATAATAATTCCATTCTTTTTCAACGATGGAGGGATCTCGATGGTAACATTGGTGCGGCCCGAGAACATGGAGCGGATCACCACGCCCGCCCTGGCTCAGGCTTTTATTGAGGAACAGCTCACCGCCCTGCGGGAGCAGATCGGGGACAAGAAGGTGCTGCTGGCCCTGTCCGGCGGGGTGGACTCCTCCGTGGTGGCAGCCCTGCTGATCAAGGCCGTGGGCAAGCAGCTCACCTGCGTGCACGTCAACCACGGTCTTCTGCGCAAGGGCGAGCCGGAGCAGGTCGTCAAGGTCTTCCGGGACCAGATGGACGCCAACCTGATCTATGTGGACGCGGTGGACCGCTTCCTGGACAAGCTGGCTGGGGTCGCGGACCCGGAGACCAAGCGCAAGATCATCGGCGCCGAGTTCATCGAGGTCTTTGCCGAGGAGGCCCGCAAGCTGGACGGCGTGACCTTCCTGGCCCAGGGCACCATCTGGCCCGACATTTTGGAGAGCGAGCAGGGCATCAAGGCTCACCACAACGTCGGCGGCCTGCCCGAGGACCTGAGCTTCGAGCTGGTGGAGCCCGTGCGCATCCTCTTCAAGGACGAGGTGCGCATGGTGGGCAAGGAGCTGGGCCTGCCCGACGGCATGGTCTACCGCCAGCCCTTCCCCGGCCCCGGCCTGGGCGTGCGCTGCGTGGGCGCCATCACCCG
>CAMVOG010000049.1 GCA_947169005.1 uncultured Clostridia bacterium
GTGAACGTGACCAAAAGCGGCGTCCTGGAGCTCCTGCAGACGAAGGAGTAACAGGCAGCAGGGAACAGGGCACAGGGCACAGGGAACAGGGGCCGCACCGTCAAAACGGCAATCTGCCGCCTGTGCTGTTTTCGCTGCCATCTGCGGCGCGCCTCTTGCAGGGGCGCGCCGCTTCCGCTACAATGGGGGCGAAAGGAGCGTGATCCCATGAAGGGACAGGCGTTGGAGCTGGGCCTTCTGGAGCTGCGGGACGGGGAGGGCCGTCTGCGGGCCATGAGCATGGCGGGGACGGCCACGGGCTCCACGTACAGGGAGGGGCTGCTGTGCTGGAAGCTCTCGGAGCGGGTCTGGGCAGGGCGGCCCGTGCTGGCGGAGCTGTTCTATGAGCCCGAGGACCCGGACACGCCCCCGCGGGTGGACGAAACCCTGACCCTCCCGGCCCGGGAGGGCTGCATCCTGCTGGAGCGGCCCCTGCGCCGGTACAACGTCGTGCCGACGAAGCCGCTGCCTCCGGAGAAGGCCCCACCGGAGAGCGTGGAGCTGCCCCCGCAGCCCGCCATGATCGAGGAACGGGACGAGACGGGCCGTCTGCGGGCCCTGCGCTATCCCGAGGGCGTTTTCGGTTACGGCAGCGAGGGGACCCTCGTTTTCTGGAAGCTGACGGAGGCCGCCTGGGAGCAGGAGCCGGATCAGCTCCTGCGGCTCTGGTACGGCACCCCCGAGGAGATGCGGGAAAAGATGACGGCGGGGGAGGCGGACGAGGAGCTGACCGTCACCGAGCGGGAGGGCTGCCTGGAGCTGGAGCGGGAGCCCATCTTTCTGATGCTCTGCTCCCGGGAGTTTGCCGCCTTCCATCATCTGACCATGGAAACGGCCCGGCAGCGCCGGGAGGAGGCGGCCCGGACGGAGCGGGGCCTGGTGCTGTCCTGCAAGGGCGGGCAGCTGCGCCTGCGGGCGGCGGAGCTGCTGTACGCGGAGGTGCGGGGCCATTCGCTGACCCTGCGCACCCTCTCCGGGGAGTATACCCTGCGCCGCAGCCTCCAATGGCTGGAGGAGCAGCTTCCCTCCGGCCTCTTTGCCCGCCCCCATGAGAGCTTCCTGGTGAATCTCAGCCAGGTGGAGGCCCTTGGCCCGGACTCCCTGCGCCTTGCCGGGGGCCCCGTCCTCCCACTGAGCCGCAGCCGCGCCGCCGCCTTCCGGGAGAAGCTGGACGGGAGATAGGGGCCCTCTAAAACTCCGGCAACGATAATTATTTGCACTTGGGGTGGTTATGCGTCCTGCCTTCCCCTGGGGGAAGGTGCCCCAGTGCGCACACTGGGGCGGATGAGGGGCTTGCACCCACTTTGATACATCATAATTCTTTCTTGATGTGAAACCAAGATAAGCACATCAAAAACCTTGACGCTGGGTCCAACCGTCAGCAGGCCCCTCATCTGTCGCCTGCGGGCGACAGCTTCCCCCCAAGGGGAAGCCAGGAGACGCTTTCCGCAACCGTCTTCTTAAATGCAGTAGTTTTTAAAGGTCCCCGATAGGGAAAAATGCCCGGGCAGAATATAAAGAGCCGGAGGACCGATATGCTCGGCCCTCCGGCTTTGATTCACTTGTTGGGGAAAGGCTTACACGCCCATCTCGGTGCGGCGGATCAGATCGTCCTGCGCTTCCTTGTAGACCTCCACGAAGTAGGCGGAGAAGCCGGCGATGCGGACCACCAGGTCCTCGTACTCCTTCGGCTTTTCCTGGGCCTCGCGGAGCATCTGGGAGGAGACCACGTTGATCTGCAGCTCCATGCCGCCGCCGCGGAAGTAGGTCTCCATGACGGCTCTGAGCTTCCGATCCCCTTCCTCGCCCTGGAGGGCCGTGGGGTGGAACTTCATGTTGCACAGGGTGCCGTTGGCGTAATTCGCCTGGTCAAACTTCAAAATGGAGTTGATGGTGGCGAAGGGGCCGTTCTTGTCCATGCTCTGCACGGGAGAAATGCCGTCGCTCAGAGGATCGCCCTTCTTGCGCCCGTCGGGGGTAGCCATGCAGAACATACCCATGACCACGTTCAGGGTAACGGGCCAGCAGCCGGCCGTCCAGTGGCAGCCGCGGGGGGAGATGCCCCGGGTGATGCCCTCGGAGTAGGTGTCCGCTACGAACTTGAGGTACTTGTCGGCCTCGGGATCGTTGTTGCCGAAGTGGCTGCAGCGGCCCAGAATGATCTGGCGCAGCTCCTCGTAGCCCTCCCAGTTGTTCATGAGGGCGTCGTAAAGCTCGCGGGTGGTGGCGATCTTGTCGCGGAAGCAGACCTGATCGATGATGTTCAGGCTGTCCGCCACGGTGCCGTGGCCGATGCTGGAGTTGCCGGCGCCGTTGTACTGGGCGCCGCCCCACATGACGTCCTTGCCGCTCTCGATGCAGCCGGTCATGGTGGCGGAGAGCAGAGGCAGCGGGTTGTTCATGGCGTAGAGGTACTCATAGCAGTTGACCATGCTGACCTGCCACTTGGTGAAGAAGTCCATCTGGGTCTTGTAGGCCTCCAGCACCTGGTCCATGCTGGTCATCTCATAGAGATAGCCGGTCTGGGGTCCGGTGATCTTCGTGTTCTTGTTGGGGCCGAAGGAGAAGGGGTTGCAGCCGTTGTTGATGGCGCACCAGAGGGCGGCAGGCAGGATGGTGTAGGCGTTGTTGCCGTCGCCGCCGGAGTTGGCGAAGTCGCAGCCGCAGATGCAGGGCTCCACGCAGCCGATCAGGCAGTAGTTCCGGGCGTCCTCCAGGGGGATGCCGCGGCGCATCATCGCCTCGATGACGATGGGGTCCCACTCAAAGAGGGGAACGCCGCCCACCTGCTTGGTGGTCTCGATGCCGGCTTCCCAAAGCTCGTCCGGCGTGTTCTCATGGACGCGCAGGGCCAGGGGCGGATTGTGCAGCTTCAGCCGGGCGGAGGACTGCATCACCATATAGGTGACCACGTTGGAGGCGTCGTTGCCCTCCTTGTCCACGCCGCCCAGGGTGATGAGCTGGCCGGAGGTGTAGCCCGGGCCGGTGCGGGTGGCGCCTTCGGACCAGAGCTTGTTGATCTCCGCTACCTTGAGGATGAACATATCCGTGAGCTCCTGGGCCTGCTCGCGGGTGAGCTTGCCGGAGGCGATGTCCGCCTCGGCGTACTTGCCACAGTACTGGTCCAGGCGGCCGTAGCTGATGCCGTGGGGCTGGGAATCCAGCAGCAGGCCGAGCTGATAGAAGAAGCAGGCCTGCAGGGCGTCGTGATAGCTCTCGCAGGGCTTGTCGATGACGCGGTTCATGCGGTCGGCAATGTCCAGCAGCTCCGCCTTGCGCGTTTCGTCCGTGCAGGTCTCCGCCTGGCGCAGGGCCTCGGCGGCGTAACGCTTGGCGTAGAGGATGATGCCCTCCACCACGGTTTCCTCAGCGCGGTAGAACTGAAGGGTCTGGCCCTCGGTGCCCTGGAGGCCTCTTTCCAGCATGGCGGCCTTCTTGGCGCGGATCTCTTCAAGCACGCTGCCCAGGCCGCGGTCCACCACGGTCCAGAAGTTGCCGCAGTAGTGGCCGATGGGGGAGCCGCTGTTGTTCTTGGGCCCGAAGTTCAGCACGCCGTTGCCCAGCAGATCCCGGTAATATTCCTCGGGGAACACCTCGTCGATGGCGGCGCAGGTGGCGTTCTTGATCCAGAAGTCGCCGGTCTTGAGGATGTATTCTCTGTCCTCGGGGTTAAGGTCGTAGGGGTCGACGCCGCGGGTGGGGAATTTGTCCAGCTCGTCCAGGACCCACTGGAAGGAGTGCTCGGGGTAAACGGCGCTGGCGCGGAACTCCTCGCCCAGGTGCCCGACGATCAGCTCATGGTCACGCACGGGGGTGGGCATTTTCTCAAACAGGTTGCGCAGGTTCTTCGCCCGCTTGAGCACGCCGATGAGCTGGGGATTTTCCATGTAGAACTCCGTCACCAGCTTATAGCGGGCCAGGTCGATCCTGGGCTTCTTGGCACGGTACATGGCGCGGATCTTCTGGACCCGCTCCGAAATGGGTACGTTCTGATACATCGTTTTTCCTCCTTTAATATAATGCCGCGCCCTCTATGCGGGGCAGGAAACGGTTATACTGTCCTTATTCGATTCGTATTCATTATAATATATGATAGCATAATCGAGAGAAATGTGCAAGACAATTCTGCGGGATCGTCTGCGGGATCGTTTTGGCAAACATTGCCGAAAAAGCGCCTTTTGCCAATAGACAAAAGACGCTTTTTCGATGTGTTTACACTACAAAAAAGATCGGGTGGTTTTGACAGGGCAAGCTTCAAAGGACCATTTCAAATTCGGAAAATACTCCGTCGAACACTTTGCCCACATACCGAAAACCCGCTTTTTTATAAAGCTCTATCGCAGCAGAATTCTGCGGATCGACATGAATTTTCACCATTGCGTGCCGACCATCCTTTCTAAAAGCATTAAGAATGCACTTTATCGCTTCACTTGCGTAATGCTTTCTCTGATAATGATAATCAATCAGCAGGTTGGTGAACATATAAAAATCTTCAAACAAAGTAAAATCCAACCGTACCATTCCGACCACTTCATCGTCATTGAATATCGCGTACATTTTGCAATGCTCGTTAAGGAGTGTATACGCGGTTTGAAGCAAAGACCAAATGGGAGAATTGGTGTATTCGCGCTGTTCTTCCGTGCATTTGAGGTTAGCACAAACTTCAATGATGCTCTCGTCAACGGGTTTTATGTGAATCATCCTGCACCCTCTTTTCTTTTACGGTGTTTATAGATGCTATCAGCATTCGTCGTATCGTTCCACATTCATTTTTCAGCGGTTTATACTGTGCTTCTGTCATATATCCCGTTTCATAAAGCAATTCAAGCCAATATTCCGTTTCAAAACTCTCCATTTGCGCAATTTCCAGCTTTGAAATAAAATCCTTTGTGCCTTGCGCATACTGTGCCTCATGGAGATTTGCGCCAATGCTTGTTCCGCTGCGAAGAAGTTGATTGGTCAGCACAGCTTCTTTGTGAAGGAATTTGATATCCCGACACAGAATCACAACTGCCTTTGCAAATTCTTTCGATAAATCTCTCAGAGAACTATTGGACACAACAATCACCTCAAAAACAATATAACAACTGTTTGCCATATTGTAAAGATTTTAGTGATATTGTGCCTTTCGGAACAGTGATATTTTCACTCCGTAAAAGCGATATTTCCGCTTACGCGGAAGTGATATTTTATTCGCCGCAAAAGGGGCGAATATAACAGAAAAAAGCTCATTGCTTTCGCAATAAGCTTTTTCGATGGTGCGCGAGGCGGGACTTGAATTTGCGGAGGCATGAAAACGGCTGTAAACGGTTGTCAAAAAACATAGAGTTTCTGCGGGTTTTGGGGATTGACCTGTAAAGGACTGTAAAGGGAAGTTTTCCCTCTAAAGGGAAAACTTAAGGGAAAAATCACCCCAAAATCGACTTGATATGAGCATAGAAAAAGGGCCGCCCTGCCAATCGCGACAAGGCGGCCCAATCTCTTTTTTTTCAGCGCTGCTCGAGCTTCATCAAAAGCTCGACGGCCCACAGCTTGTCCGCCGCTGTTGAGCCGGCATCATCCCGGACAGCGCGGCAGACCTCAGCAGCCCGCCGCCTGTCGTTCACGGCTTCCATGAGGGCCTTTCTCCGGGCCTCTCTATGGGCCGCCGCCGTCGCCGACGATTTTTCAGATTGTGTCAAAATGCTCGCCTCCTTCACCTGTTTCTCCCCTAATTTCGGTGAGAATCACCGTTTTTCCCCCGATTAACGGCGCATGATTTCCCCCGTTCTAAATAAACGCTGGCGGTTAAATAGGCCCCCTCCAGTTGGAGTTGTCGTCGCCGCCGCCGTTGGGGGGTGGGTATGTCGTTGTCGTTGGGGATGGTGGTTGTGGTTGATGCTGCGGTTGGTGTTGGTGTTGGTGTTGGGTATCATGGGAGAACAAGTGCGTCCACATGGATTCACATGGACGCACTCGCCGTCAACCGAATTGCCGTTCCCAATCTTCACGGCAGAGGGCTTTACCACCTTCGCGGCTCATTTTCGCGCAGTAAGCCGCATATTTCCGCGATAAGACAATCTCCGTGTATCGCTGGCCGTCTCTGTCAACGTGGGCACGAAGGACGGCAAAGGCAAGCGCCGTGAGCTTGTCCAGCCCATCGGGTTCGATCCCGTCCTGCCCGTAGCGGAGGAGGGCAAGCAGCAGTTCCCCCAGCTGTGTTGGAGTTAACGCCGTCGCAAAAGGAGCTACGTCCTCGTAGTAAAGCAGAATCCCCGGTCGGGCATCTTTCCCCACGGTCACGCCTCCGCCTCCCCACCGTCCGCCCAAATCGTCACAGCGTAGCCCTTGGCAAACGCCAATCGTACCAGCAGATCCACTTCTTTGCGGGTCAGGCCGTCAAAGCGGAGGCTGTCCGCATCGTCGGCAAACGCGTCCAGGGTCTCGCCTCGAAAGATGAGAATTCCATATTTTTTCACATTGCTCACCGTCCCTCCTCGCCGCCATCCGGCAGCTTGAAATGACCCTTGCCCTCCCAAGCGGCAAGGCTCTCCTCCAGCGCCGTCGCCGTGCGTCCCACGGCCCGCAACCGTCGCCGCAAGCTCCCCAGGTACTCCGATAACTCGTCCGGGCCGGAGGCCATGTAGTACCCCGGCGCGGCTGCGTCGCATGATGCACAGATCGGCAGCCCCAGCCGCCGCTCCCGCTCTACTGCGGCGCTGACCTCACGGGCAGACCGAAAGCCCAGCAGACGGGCGATCTCGCGGCCTGGGAGGGCGTTTCCTTTGCCTGTGGGCAGCACAGTGGCCACCCGGCCCCGCCGCTCTTGACGAGGCGGCGACGACGCGGTAGAATGAGCGGGAGAGGGCGATCCCTGGCCGGAGAATCCCTCCCGCTCCGCCCCCGGACACGTTGCAGCGTGTCCGGGGGCTTTTCCTGTCTCACACACGGGCTGCACCTCCTCCCGCCTGGGCCTCGGCCTCGATCCACGCCCGAAGCGCGGCCACGGGGATCAGCCGTCGCCGCCCGCATCGGAAGGAGGGGAGACCCCCGCCCCGCTCCAGGAGGGTGTACACGGTGGGTCTGGATACCCCCAGCAGCGCCGCCGCCTCCGTCACGGACACGGCCAGCCGTTCATTTCTCGCGTCCATCCTCAGCCTCCTTCCTCTCCCGGCCCGCCTGGGCCGCCTCCCGCTCGGCGCGCTTCACCCAATACCGTTCCTGCTGGGCCTTCACCTTGTCGGGGTTGTTTTTCGCCCACGCTCTGCGGTAGGCATTGCGGGCCGCCCGCGCCAGTTTTTCAGTCTCAGCCAAAAAAACCACCTCCGTTTCGTTTTCCCTCTTGACTTGGCTGCACTTACATGATAAAGTAAAAGAGCAAGTAAGTCAATTGTCAGTTAATGATTAATATGAAGTCTGCTTTTGATTAGGGAGGGATGGTAATGGGACGGCCACGGGTGGAAGTTAATCCAAAAACGGGCGAAAGGCTCCGAATTGTCGCAGAAGAGCAGCAACTTCGGCTAAAAGACCTCGCGAACCTAATATTTATTTCACCACAGAATTTTTCGCGAATCATCAATGGTCGGGCATCATTGACAGAGGCAAATGCCCGCTTAATCTCAGCGAAATACCCCCAGTATTCCGCTGAGTGGTTGCTGGGGCTTGTGGACTACAAAAACGAGGCTTTGCGCCCGCTTTATGAGGCTGCCATGCAAGCAGACATTCGGAACGACCCGGAGAAGCGCCTGGAGCGGCACTACAGGGCCGTGAATGACCTGGCTGAATTGGCTGGCTATCCCATGCTCTCTATGGGTGAGCGCTTCGTGCTCTTTGGCCAGGGGGAGTATGCAGATATTACCTTCGACGATTATGAGCGCCTGTGCGACGACATACTTGACTACGTTGAATTCAAGGCGGGCCAGCTTCTCAGAAAGACCCTTGAAAAACAAAACCCCGCCCCCGGCGCTGACACACCGGGAGCGGGAGCAGGGCAGAAAGCAGACGGCCCTCTGCCCTCCGATCATACCACAGAACAGGAGGTTTGACAATGGCAAGGAAAGATACCCGCGCCGCCCAGGGGAACGGCACGATCCGAAAGAAGACCGTCACCCGGCGGGGCAAGCAGTACGTCTATTGGGAGGCCCGCGTGAGTGTGGGCCGCGATCCCGGCACGGGCAAGCAGATACAGAAATCCTTCAGCGGCAAAACGCAGAAGGAGGTGCGGGAGAAGCTGCGGGCCGCCGCCGTCGCCGTCGATAACCAGGAGTATTTTGAGCCGTCCAAGCTCACCCTTGGGGAATGGCTCGACACCTGGGCGGAGACCTATCTGAACAGCGTGAAGCCCCGGACGGTGGATTGCTATAAGAGCAATATCGCCCAGCATATCAAGCCCGCCCTGGGAGCTGTCCGTCTCGCTGCCCTCACCCCCGTGGACGTTCAGCGCTTCTATAACGGTCTCAGAAACAAGAAGACGGGGCAGCCCCTCTCTGCCAAGACAAAGAAGAACATTCACGGAGCGCTGCACAGGGCGCTGGAGAAGGCCGTTTCCCTGGGTTATATCCGGCATAACCCGGCAGACCGTCCCGATCTCCCGAAGATTCAGAAGACGGAGATCAAGCCCCTGGACGACGCGGAGATCAAAGCCTTCCTGGAGGCCGCCGCAGGGCATGAGTATGAGACGATCTATCTTGTCACCCTCTTCACGGGGCTGCGGGAAGGGGAGGTGCTGGGCCTCACCTGGGATTGTGTGGACTTCAATGCGGGGCGGCTCACCGTAAAGCAGCAGCTTCAAAAGCAGCGCGGCTCCGGGGGCGTTTATCAGCTCGTCAGCACGAAGAACGGGAAGACCCGCACGATTGCTCCCGCTCAGTACGTTATGCAGCTCCTGCGGAAGAGGAGAGCGGCCCAGGCAGAAGAAAAGCTCCGGGCCGGGTCGGCCTGGAGCAATCCCTGGAATCTGATATTCACAAATGCGCTGGGCGGCAATCTCAGCCCGCAGACGGTTTACTTGAAGTTCAAGAAGCTGGCGGAGAGCATCGGCCTCCCGGCTGCCCGCTTCCACGATCTCCGCCACAGCTACGCCGTCGCCGCCCTCCGCTCCGGCGACGATATCAAGACCGTACAGGAGACCTTGGGCCACCACACGGCGGCCTTTACCCTGGACACTTATGCCCATGTCACAGAGCAGATGAAGCAGGAGAGCGCCGCCCGCATGGACAGCTTTATAACGGGCTTGCAGGAGCGCAAAAAAGCGTGATTGCGATCTGTAAAGGGAAAACATAAGGGAAAACAGCCCTTCCGGGGCATGAAAAAGCCCCGGAAACCGCAGAATCCGGGGCTTTTTCGATGGTGCGCGAGGCGGGACTTGAACCCGCACGTACGTAGTGTACACTAGAACCTGAATCTAGCGAGTCTGCCAATTCCACCACTCGCGCTTATGAAATTGTGCCGGGGGAAAGGGCTTGGCCCTTTCCTCCAAGCCGTGGTGCGAGAGATGGGACTTGAACCCACACGCCACTGGGCACACGCACCTCAAACGTGCCTGTCTACCTGTTCCAGCACTCTCGCAAATCGCTCACAAAGCTCATTCAGTATACTCATAGTTTGCGCTTTTGTCAAGAGTTTTTTTGAAAAAATATCAGCCGCCTTTTTCGGGCTCCTCCCGCTCGGGGGGGAGATAGAAATGATAGTCCAGCAGCCCGGAAAAAGCCGTCAGCGCCGGGCGCATGGGATTGGTCTCGTAGGGAGGGGTATAATTGTGGAATACCGTGCGCTTGTCCTGCAGCAGGGGAAGGGAGATGAGGACGCTGGTGCCCTCGCCGGGAGCGGAGCGCACGATCATGCGCCCGTTATGCCGCTGAATGACGACGCGGGCCACGGCGAGGCTCAGCCCCGCCCCCTCCGCGGGCTCAATGGCCGCGGGCTGGCGGAACGGGTCCAGCACCTGGGAGAAGCCTGCCTCGGATATGCCGCTGCCATTGTCGAGCACCGTCAGCTCCACCTTGTCTTCCTTCCGCTCCAGCCGCAGCGTGATGCGGCAGCCCCGCTCACAGTGGGCCGCGCTGTTGGCCAGGAGGTCCAGCAGCATCTTTTCCAGCAGGGTCTCGTCGCCGTAGAGGTAAAGCTGCCGCCCTTCATAGTCGTATTCCAGGTCGATGCCCCGGTCCCGAATCAGGCGGTGAACGGTCATGACGGTGTTTACGCAGATCTCGTTCAGATCGAGGATCGAGAAATCCAGGGCGCGGTCACTTTGCTGCAGGGCACTCAGCAGCCGCAGATTGTGGGCGATTTGCAGCAGGCGGTATTGATTGTGCCGCAGGATGGCGTTGTACTGCGTCGCCTTTTCGTCGTCGGCAGTCCGGCGGAAAAGCAGCTCTGAGGCGGTGTAAGAGGAATTGAGCGCGTCCAGCATGGCGGCGCCGACGCTGCTCGCCAGGTTCCCGGCGGCTTCCAGCCCCTGCTCGGGCGGGATGGCGAAGGTGTAGACCCGCAGCGCCCCTATCTCAAAGCGGACGCACTCCAGCTCCACACCGCACAGGCGGATGCGCTGTCCGCCCTCCTCCAGCTCCTCCAGGGGGCTAAGCTCCCGCAGGGTAGGCAAAAGGCGCGCGGCAGCGTCGTTATACTCCCGCACGATTCCGTCCTCCGCGGCCACCGCCGCTCCGTTGACCCGCTCCAGCAGACCGTCCAACGGATAATTCATGTTATAGTTCGTCATGCCATCCTCACAGCCCGGTGTATCTATATAATAGTATCATACCATTTTCCCGGGACTTATACAAGGGATTTTGCGGGGGAAATTTTGCCGCTCTCTCGGGAAAAAACGGCGGCGGGGCTTGCATTTGTCGGGCGGCGGGGGTAAAATAACAAGAGCGGGCCGCGCCCGCTGCCTCATAACGAATAACGGCACCCGCTTGCCGGAAAAGCGGGCCGGGCCGGGTCCGGCGCTCCCATCCACAGCCGCAGGGATGTGGGGCACCAAGCCGCCGACCCCGCGGCAGAATGGAGATCGCTATGTCTATCAAAGTGGGTATCAATGGTTTTGGGCGGATCGGCCGCCTGGTCCTGCGGGCCAGCCTGGATCATCCGGACGTGGAGATCATGGGCATCAACAGCACCATGCCCCCCGATTACATGATCTATCTGCTGAAATACGATACGGTCCACGGTATTCTGAACGCGGACCTGGGCTATACGGACGACGCGATCCTCCTCAACGGCAAGAAGATCCCTGTCTGCATGGACAGAGACCCCCACAACGTCCATTGGGACGCCTTCGGCGTGGAATACCTGGCCGAATGCACCGGCAAGTTCCTCACCAAGGAGAAGGCGGCCCCCCACCTGGAGAACGGGGCCAAAAAGGTCGTCATGACCGCCCCCTCCAAGGACGATACCCCCATGTTCGTCATGGGCGTGAACGAGAATACCTATACCAAGGACATGGACTATGTGTCCAACGCCTCCTGCACCACCAACTGCCTGGCCCCGCTGGCCAAGGTGGTCCATGAGCATTGGGGCATCGAATCGGGCCTTATGACCACGATCCACTCCATCACCTCCTCCCAGCGCACCGTGGACGGCAACTCCGCCAAGGACTGGCGCGGCGGCCGCGCGGCCTCCGGCAACATCATCCCCAGCTCCACCGGCGCGGCCAAGGCCGTGGGCAAGGTCATCCCCAGCCTGAACGGGAAGCTGACGGGCCTCTCCATGCGCGTCCCCACCCTGGACGTGTCCGTGGTGGACCTCACCGCCAACCTGGAAAAGCCCGCCAAGTATGAGGAGATCTGCGCCGTTATGAAGGAAGAGAGCGAGGGCGCCCTGAAGGGCATCCTCGGCTATACGGACGAGCCTCTGGTCTCCTCCGATTTCCTCACCGATTCCCGCACCTGCATCTTCGACGCCAAGGCCGGCATCCAGCTCACCGACAAGTTCGTGAAGCTCGTCGCCTGGTACGACAACGAGTGGGGCTACAGCAATAAGGTGCTGGATCTGATCGAGCAGATGTATAAGG
>CAMVOG010000050.1 GCA_947169005.1 uncultured Clostridia bacterium
TTCTCCTACATCAGGGGGCTTTTGTCTATTGTCCGTTTTTACTGGTTCGGTTCACTTCTGACGCTGCTGCTTTTGCTGACGCTTGGCGTTTCCGCCTGCGCGGCGGAGCAGAGCTACAGGGACGTGCCGGAGGGCGCCTGGTACGCCGAGGCGGTCAACGCCCTGCGGGAAAAGGACATTATGAACGGTGTGGGCAACGAGTGCTTTGACCCGGAGGGTATTTTTACCCGCGCGCAGCTCGCCACGGTGCTGTACCGCCTGGCGGGCAGGCCTGCCGTGGAGGGGGAGGACGGCTTCACGGACACGGAGAGCGGCCAATGGTATTCCGACGCGGTGCTGTGGGCCGCGCAAACCGGCGTCGTCGAGGGCTATGGCAACGGGCTTTTCGGCCCGGCGGACCCCACCACCCAGGAGCAGCTTGCCGTGATGCTTTGGCGGAACGCGGGCTCCTATGTTCTGGGGGAGGAATACGCGGCGGCGGACGGCGTGGAGAACGACGCCAGTGACTGGGCCTTTGACGCCGTGCGCTGGGCGCGGGTGGACGGCTTGCTTACGGAGGCGATCCCCTTCCAGCCCCAGGCCCCGGCGACCCGCGCCCAGGTGGCGGATATGGTCAACCGCTATTTGCAGCTTCTGGAGCGCTTTTCGGAGGTGGACGCCGTGAGCGGCGCGACGCAGAAGCCTGGCGAGGGTGGCGAGACAGAGGTAAGCGGCGGGGACAGCAGGGTGCTGGTGGCCTATTTCTCCTGCACCGGGACCACGGAGAAGATCGCGGGCTATATCGCCGGAGAGCTGGGGGCGGAAAGCTGGCGGATCACGCCGGAGACGCCCTATACCTCCGCGGACCTCAACTACAGCGACAGCTCCACCCGCGCCACAATGGAGCAGAACGACCCTTCCGCACGGCCCGCCATTTCCGGCACCCCGGAGAATCTGGCTGACTACGACGTGATCTTCCTGGGCTATCCCATCTGGTGGGGTCAGGCGCCGAAGGTCCTCTACACCTTTGTGGAAAGCTGCGCGCTCAGCGGCAAGACCGTCGTGCCCTTCTGCACCTCCGGCAGCAGCGGCATTGGCAGCAGTGCGGCGAATCTGGGCAAAAGCGCCCCGGAGGCGACCTGGCTGGAGGGCCGCCGCTTTTCCGGCAGCGACTCCCGCGATACGGTCGCGGCCTGGGTGCGCGGCCTCGGCCTTGAAGAGAAAGGGGAGAGCGGAATGCGCTTGACGATCGGGGAAACGGAAGTTCCCGTAACCTGGGAGGAAAACCCCTCCGTCGCGGCCCTGCGGGAGCTGCTGCCCCTGACGATCTCCATGTCCCCGTACGGCGGCTTCGAGCAGGTGGGCAGCCTCGAGCAGAGCATCACGCGGGACGATACCCAAATCACGACGAATTACGGCGATATCGTGCTGTACGCCGGGAACCAGCTCGTGATCTTCTACGGCTCCAACTCCTGGGCCTATACGAAGCTGGGCCACGCGGACCTGTCCCAACAGGAGCTGACGGAGCTCCTTGGCCGGGGCGACGTAAGCGTTACGCTGACGATGGGCTGATCCGCCCCAATGCCGGACGCTGTGCCCTGGGCGGATAAAATAAAAATGTTGGATTTTTGAAAAAACCGGGAACTATTTTTTCGTTTGCGCGTCTCAATGACGGAACGAGGGAGAGCACGAGAGGCGTCCCCCTCAAAATCATGCTTTCAAGGAGATCGTCAAAATGAAAAATGTACGCTGGATCAGTCTGATCCTTTCCCTGGTGATGGTGTTTGCCCTGGCGGCCTGCGGCACCGCCAAGACCCCGGCCCAAACAGAAAACCAAGCACAGCCCGCTGAGACCACGGAGCCCGAAGAAACCGCCGAGCTCGAAGAGACCACGGAGCCCGAAGAGACCACGGAGCCCGAGGAGACCGCCGACCCCGAGGGCGGCGAGGAAGACGGCCAGAATCCCATTATGAACTTCATCGGCAGCTACAGCTGCGGCCGCGCCTCTATCGACGTGGCGCCCGACGGCATGAACGGAGCGAAGCTCCTGGTCCACTGGGGCTCCAGCGCCTGGGAAAGCGCAAACTGGGAAATGAGCGGCAGCCTGGACCCGGAGACCCTGGTCCTTCAGTATTCCGACTGCAAGAAATACATTCTCACCTTCTCGGAGGATGGGGAGAGCAGCACGGAGACCGTGGAATATGAAAACGGCAGCGGCAGTATTACCTTTAACCCCGAGGACTACACCCTGACCTGGCAGGACGACCAGGAAAACGCGGCGGAGGATATGGTCTTCCTTTCCGATTACGCGCCCGCGGAGGACGCGGACTACTACGCCGTGGCCACCTCTTTTGACAAGGTGATCGTGGAGAGCTTCGCGCGCGACGTGCGCATGACCGTGCTGGATGAAAACTGGGAGGCCCTTGCCCAGATGATCGCCTACCCGCTGACCGGCTTTGACGGCACCGTTTATGAGAACGCTGAGGACTTCACCGCCGCTATGGCGGGCAAAACCCTGGACGAGGAGGCCCGCGCCTCCTTCGAGGCGGAGACCTGCGAGGACCTGTTCGCCAACTACCAGGGCATTTCCATGGCCGACGGCTATATCTGGTTTGCCGAGGTGGCGGGGGAGGATGCCTCCCTGCTGAAAATCATCTCTTTCAGTCTTGCGTAAAAAACTTTTCTGCAGACAGACGAGCGGGGCTCCATATGGGGCCCCGCTCGCGCTTGCTTATGGGGGAATGCTGTGCTACACTAAGGAAAAAGAGCACAGCGCGAAAGGAGCTGACGGCAAGATGGAAAGAAGCTATCCCAATCTGCTGGCGGAGGCGGGGATCGAGCCCGCCGCGGTGGAGGCCCGGGTCCGGGAGGTCTGGAACGAGCTGATCCGGGGCGAGCATCGCATTTACGGCGAGACGGACCCGGACACGGCCTATTTTACCGACACGGGCAACGACGACGCCCGGACGGAGGGCATGTCCTACGCCATGATGATGGCCGTGCAGATGGACGACAAGGAGGTTTTTGACAAGGTCTGGCGATGGAGCCTGCGCTATATGCGCCATGAGGAGGGCCCCTACCGGGACTACTTCGCCTGGAGCTGCAACCTGGACGGCAGCCGCCGGGCCCAGGGCCCGGCCCCGGACGGGGAGGAATACTACGCCATGGCCCTCTTCTTCGCCTCCCACCGCTGGGGGGACGGCCCCGCGCCCCTGGATTATTCCGTCCAGGCCCGGCGCATCCTCCGGGCCTGCCTGCACAACCGGGCGGAAAGGTTGGAGGGCCGGGAGATCGGCGGCCCCATGTGGGACCCGGAGACGAAGCTGATCAAGTTCGTGCCGGAAACGCCCTTTACGGACCCCTCCTATCATCTGCCGCATTTTTATGAGCTTTTTGCCCGCTGGGCCGACGAGGAGGACCGCCCCTTCTGGCGGGAGGCGGCCCGGAACAGCCGCCGCTATCTCCACGTGGCCTGCTCCTGGCGCACGGGGCTCGCTCCCAATATGAGCGGCTTCGACGGGCACCCCCTGCCGCTGCCCGAGGGGCAGCAGGACAACCCCTGGGCCCAGCTGGGGCGCTGCTATTTCAGCGACGCCTACCGGGTGGCCATCAATATCGCCCTGGACCACACCTGGTTCGGCAAGGACCCCTGGCAGCGGGAATTGGCCGACACGCTGCAGGAATTTGTCTACGAAAACCCCGCCGCCCTGGAGCACGTGCTATTTCCGGACGGCAGCGTATTCGAGCCGGAGCCCATCATGCATCCCCTGGGCATGCAGGCAAGCTGGGCCTGCGCTTCCCTGGCCGCGACGGGCGCTCATCGGCTGGAGGCGGTCCGCCGCTTCTTCGCCCTGCCCCTGCGGACGGACAAGCGCCGCTACTACGATAACTGCCTTTACTTCTTCACGCTCCTGGCTCTGAGCGGGCATTACCGCATCTATGAGTAAGCGGGGAAGGGCCCCAGAGGCCCTTCCCAATCGTTTTTGCGCCGAAAGTCGCGAATGTTAATCCGCGTTGCTTGCTGCAACGGGCCGTTTCTGGTAGGATCGCCCTGCAATCAAAACAGAAACGCGAGGTGTTTGCACATGTTAAGCGAGAATATCAGAAGGCTCAGAAAGGCGAAGGGCCTCTCCCAGGAGGAATTGGCCGTTAAGCTGAACGTAGTGCGCCAGACTGTTTCCAAATGGGAGCAGGGCCTTTCCGTGCCGGATGCGGACCTGCTGCTGGCCTTGTCCGATGCCTTAGAAACGCCCGTCAGTACCCTGCTGGGCGAAACGGTAAGCGAGGCGGAGTCCGAGGAGCTGAAGGCCCTCTCACAGAAGCTGGAGGTGATCAACCTGCAGCTTGCCCGGGAGAAGGAGAAGAGAAGAAAGGTCGTTCACGGGCTCTTTATCACCCTGGCCGCCCTGGTCACGCTCCTGGCCGCGGCGCTTTTCCTGCTGAACAGTCCCTACCTGGTCTGGGACTACGCCGACCCCGAGAAAGCGGTATTCGGCGCGGCCTTCCATGTCTTTGAGTGGATCTTCGTCCGGCTGGCGCCCCTCGTTCTGATCGGCGCAATCGTCGGGATCGTCCTGACGCGAAAGAAAAGAGCATGAGCGGATCGCCCGCCGGGGACCGGTCCCCGGCGGGCCTTTTCCTGCCCGCGCCGTGCCCCGTTTCCTCTTGCAAAAGGCCCGGGGATAGGCTACAATAGGACTGTAAATACCAAAAGCAAAAGGAGAAAGCAACCATGATTTCCAAAGAAGTATGCGAGCGGGTGCTGCTGCGGGCCGTCTCCACCGGGGCGGATTACGCGGAGCTCTTCGCCGAGAACACCCTGGACCACTCCGTCCACATGATCGCCGGGAAAATCGACCGGATCGGGGACGCCTGCGTGGCCGGGGCCTCCGTGCGGGTCTTCAAGGGCCTGCGGAGCGTGATGGCCTCCACCGTGGACACCACGGAGGCGGGGCTGCTGCGCTGCGCCGAGCAGGCCGCCGAGGCCCTGGGCGAGGGCACGGCTCAGATCGACATCGTCCTGCGAGAGCGGCTCTTCGGGGATATCCACCCCATCCGCATCGTGCCCTCCGCCGTCCCCAACGGGGAGAAGATCGACATTCTGAAGCGGGCCTGCTTCACCGCCGCGGACTATGACAAGTCCGTTACCCAGGTGACGGGGACCCTGCTGGACGTGGACCACAATATCCTTATCGCCACCAGCGAGGGCCTTTATACCCAGGACCGGCAGATCCGCACCCGCCTGGCCGTTACCGCCGTGGCGGAGCGGGAGGGGGAGACCCAGACGGGCTCCTGCTCCCCCGGCCGCCGCATGGGTCTGGAAATGTTCGAGACGGAGGTTGACCCCGCCGCCGTGGGCCGTGAGGCCGCCCGCCAGGCCGTGGTGATGGCAGGGGCCGGGTACTGCCCCGCGGGGGTCATGCCCGTGGCTATCGGCAACGGCTTCGGCGGCGTCATTTTCCACGAGGCCTGCGGCCATTCCCTGGAGGCCACCAGCGTGGCCTACGGCACCAGCCAGTTCACGGGCAAGCTGGGGCAGAAGATCGCCAACGAAAAGGTCAACGCCATCGACGACGGCACCATGCCCAACGCCTGGGGCTCCATCAATATCGACGACGAGGGCCGCCCCGCCCAGCGGAACGTGCTGATCGAAAAGGGCGTGCTGAAAAGCTATATGATCGACAAAATGGGCGGCCGCCGCATGGGCATGGAGCCCACGGGCAACGCCCGCCGGGAAAGCTACGCCTACGCCACCACCTCCCGCATGACCAATACCTATATCGACGCGGGGGACGATAAGAACGAGGACATTCTGGCCTCCATCGAGCTGGGGCTTTACGCCAAGGAAATGGGCGGCGGCTCCGTCAACCCCGCCACGGGCGAGTTTAACTTCGCCGTGCGGGAGGGCTACATGATCCGGGGCGGCAAGGTCTGCGAGCCCGTCCGGGGCGCCAGCCTGGTGGGCAAGGGCTCCGAGGTCATCGAGAAGATCGACATGGTGGGCTCCGACCTGCTGCCCGGCCAGGGCATGTGCGGCTCCTCCTCCGGCTCCATCCCCGTCAACGTGGGTCAGCCCATGATCCGGGTGTCATCCATCACCGTCGGCGGACGGTAAGGCAGGCAGATGAGGGAGCTTGATTACTCATTTGCCGAGGCCGGAGTCTGAATACTTTAAACTGTAAACTTTAACCTTTTAACTTTATCGGAGATAATACTATGACTTTTGAAGAATTCAAGGCCCTGGTGATCGGGGCGGCCCAGGCCGAGGGTCTGGCAGATTATGAATTGTACTACGCCTCCGCGGAGTCCACGACGGCCGAGGCGTTTCAGCATGAGATCAAGGAATTCTCCTCCTCTCTGGATGGGGGCGTCTCCTTCCGCTGCCTGGTGAACGGCCGCATGGGCTACGCCTCCACCGAGCGGCTGGACGCTGAGAGCGCCGCCTCCATCGTGAAGCGGGCCAAGGACAACGCCGCCTCCCTGGAAACGGAGGAGCAGGAGTTCCTGGCCGAGGGCGGCCAGACCTATGCCGTCGTAGAGGCACAGGACTACCCGCTGCCCGACGCGGCGGCGCTGACCAAGGCGGCCCTGGCGGGGCAGGACGCTCTCTATGCCGCGGACCCCGCCGTGGTGGACGGCTGTGGCAGCTATGCCATCGCGGGCCGAAGCAGCATCGCCCTCGTGAACTCCCGGGGCCTGGACCTGCGGCAGGACGCGCAGATCGCCGTCTTCGTATCCTCCGCTGTGGTGTCTGACGGGGAGGAGATGAGCGACAGCTATAAGCTGCGCTCCGGCGACCTGAGCAAGGTTGACATCCCCGCTGCCGCGCAGGAGGCTGTGAAGGAGGCCAAGGCCAAGCTGAAGGCGGACGTGGCCCCCACGGGCAGCTATCCCGTGGTCTTCTCACCCAAGGCCGTGTCGAGCCTGCTTGCTACCTACGCCTCCGTCTTTTCCGCCGAGACCGCCCGGAAGGGCCTGTCCCGGCTGGCAGGCCGGGAGGGGGAGCGCATCGCCGCCGACTGCGTGACCCTGGTGGACGATCCCTTCTATCCGGAAAGCTCCGCTAAGCGGGCCTTTGACGGGGAGGGCAACCCCACCTATACCAAGAACGTCATCGAGGGCGGCGTGCTCAAGACCCTGCTGCACAATATGAAGAGCGCCGCCGCCATGGGCAAGACCACCACGGGCAACGCCTCCCGCGCCTCCTACGACGCCGCGGTGGACGTGAGCCCCTTCACCATGGTCCTGGCCCCCGGCGCCTTCACGGAGGAGGAACTGCTGCGAAAGGCCGGAAACGGCGTCTATATCGATTCCCTGGGGGGCCTTCACGCGGGCGCCAACCCCATCAGCGGCGATTTTTCCCTCCAGAGCGCGGGCTATATGATCGAGAACGGCGCGAAGACCAGGGCCGTCAAGTCCTTCACCGTGGCAGGCAGCTTCTATGAGCTGTTGAAGCAGATCACCGCCGTGGCCGACACGGTGAAGTTGGAGGACGAGGGCAGCGTTACCGCCTTCGCCGCCCCCGCCGTTCTGGTGGAGGGCCTGAGCATAGCGGGAAAGTAACAGGCAGCAAGGCAACAGGCAACAGGGAACAGGGGATAAATCATTCCCTTGATCCCTGTTCCCTGTTCCCTTGATCCCTTGAACGGAGGTGAGACCGTGTTCGCTATCTTTCTCTATGCCATCAACGCCGTGCTGCCCATTATCCTGCTGATTTTGCTGGGGTATTTCCTGCGGCAGAAGGGCTTTGTGGGGGAGAAATTCGTCAAGGAAGGCAATAAGCTGGTCTTCCGGGTGGCGCTGCCCGCCATGCTGTTCTACAACGTGTACAACGTGGGCAGCCTGGGGGAGATCAACTGGGGCACGGTCTGGTTTGCCCTGGGCTCCATCCTCCTGCTCTTCCTGCTGGGCCTGCTGATGGCCGTCCTCTTCGTGAAGGACAAGCGGCGCAAGGGCGTGCTGCTCCAATGCGTTTTCCGCTCCAATTACGCCATCATCGGCGTGCCCCTGGCGGAGGCCCTGGGCGGCAGCACCGGCGTGGCCGTGGTGGCGATCCTCTCAGCCTTCATCGTCCCGGCCTACAATGCCCTGGCGGTGGTGGCCCTGTCCATCTTCACCGAGGAGGAGGGCAAGCGCCCCGGCGTGAAGGAGGTCCTGCGGCGGATCGTGACGAATCCCCTCATTATCGCCGTGGCGGCGGGGCTCCTGGCCCTGGCGATCCGCGGCCTGCTGCCTACCCTGGCGGACGGGAGCCCCGTCTTCTCCCTCAAAAGGGACCTGCTTTTCGTCTATAAGACCGTCGAGACCCTGTCCCGCATGGCCTCGCCCCTGGCGCTGATCGTGCTGGGGGGCCAGTTCGTGTTCAGCGCGGCGGGGAAGATGCTGCGGGAGATCGTGCTGGGCACCCTCTGGCGCACGGTGCTGTCCCCGGCCATCGGCCTGGCCCTGGCCCTGGGGCTGAACGCGGCGGGCGTCCTCCGCTTCGGGCCCGCGGAGTATACGGCCCTGGTGGCCCTCTTCGGCACCCCGGTGGCGGTCTCCTCCGCCATCATGGCCGGAGAAATGGGCAACGACGAGCAGCTTGCCGGCCAGTATGTGGTCTGGACCAGCCTGGCCTCCATGTTCACCATCTTCATGTATGTGGTGATCCTGCGGAGCATGGGGCTGATCTGAAAACAAACGAATGGAACGACGCATCGGCGGACGGTCCCCGGACCGCCCGCCGACTTCAATGCCCGCGCACTCTTGACATTTTCCCGATTCCCCTATACAATATGATAAAGATTATCAAATTCTTTGAGCGGGGTGAGAAGCGTGGGGTACCGTACCAGACAAAAGGACGCGGTCCTGCAATGTCTCCGCGGTCTGGAGGGGCGGCACGCGACGGCGGCTGAGGTGGCCGCAAGCCTGGCGGAGGCCGGGCAGCAGGTGAGCCTCAGCACCATCTACCGCCGGCTGGAACAGCTGGTGAGCGAGGGGCAGGTCAAAAAATTCCAGACCGGGGACGGAAGCGCCTGCTTCCAGTTCGTGGGGGAGGAGGGCTGCGGCGAGCATTTCCACTTGAAATGCGAGAGCTGCGGCAAGCTCATCCACCTGCGCTGCCGGACGATGGACCGGCTCAGCGAGCATATCCTGGAGGAACACGGCTTTCTCAGCGACCCGGGGCGCACGGTGGTCTATGGCCTTTGCGCCGAATGCCGGGCGCGGCAGGGAACGGAGCCGAAGGAGGAATAAGAATGCTGGATTTCAATATCCCGGATTTTGAGCGTGAGCTGGCGAAGCTCTATGAGGCCGGGGACCTGGCCGCCGTGGAGGATTATCTGAAAAAGACCCTGCGCTATGTGGAGAGCACTATGACGGTCTCCGGCTGCTCCAGCTGTGAGTGCCACGACGAAAAGGCGCTGGAAAACTCTGACTACCGCAGGGAGGAGATCGAGTGGGTGGTGACCCGCTCCAAGGGCATCATCGCCGTTTCCGAGGAGCTGGGGGCCCTGTACCGGGATACGGGTCGGCCCGCCGAGGCCCTGGACTGCTTCCTGCGGGCCAAGGACGAGCTGCGGGAGGCCGGGCAGGAGCGCAGCGAGGCTGCCGCCATGGCCGCTCTGAACGTGGGCACCGTGCAGCGGATGCTGAACAAGGGCGAGCTGGCCCTGCGGGACCTGGGTGAGGCCTACCGTATGCTGGAGGCTCTGGGCGGCCACAAGGAGGCCATGGCGAATTTGTGGTACAACGTGGGCCTGGTCCGGCTGGACCGGGGCGAGCCCGCCGAAGCCGCCGCGTCCTTTGAGCGGGCTTTGAGCTACGGGCCCACAGGCGAGGCTGCCGCCGCGATTTGGAACAACGTGGCCCTGGCGGCCATGGCCCGGGGGGACCGGACCGCCGCCGAAGGGGCCGTGGACAAGGCCATGGAGGTACTGGAGGAGACGGGCGGGCCCCAGCTGGCCAGCGCTGCGAACACCAAGGCGGTCCTGCGCTTTTACGCCGCGGACTACGCGGGGGCCCTGGGCTTCTTTGAGCGGGCCGCGGAGCTGACGAAGGCGCTGTACGGGGCCGGGGCCCAGTACGCCTCCATCTGCCGCAACTGCGCGGCGGCGGCGGAAAAGGCCGGAAATGCGGAAAAAGCCGCTCTTTGGCGGACAAAAGCCGCGGGATAGGGTATAAAACAGGGCCGGGAGGCCCTTGGAGGAGGTACGCGCAATGAATTTGCAGGAATCCGGCGAAATGTATCTGGAGACCATTCTGATCCTGAGCCAGCAGCGGGCTTTCGTGCGCTCGGTGGACATCAGCGAGTACATGGGCTATTCCAAGCCCAGTATCAGCCGCGCCGTGGGCATTCTGAAAAACGCCGACTACATCCTGGTGGATAAGGAGGGCTACATCACCCTTACGGAATCCGGCCGGGCTGTGGCGGAGAAGATCTACGAGCGGCATAAGGGCCTCACGGCCCTGCTGACCCGCCTGGGCGTCTCTGAGCAGGTGGCGGCGGACGACGCCTGCAAGATGGAGCACGTCATCAGCGACGAGACCTTCGCGGCGCTGCGCTCCCTGGCGGAGCGGCTGCCGGAGGGCTGAGGCAGTAGGCATCAGGCATTGGAAATCCCCCTCTTCGTGCCCGAAACGGAGAGGGGGATTTTGCGTCATGGATTGACCAGCGCCTCACAGTGGGGTATAATGAAAAAAACGAATCGAAGGGAGCGGAACAGCTTGAAAAACGACTATCCCATCCTCTTTTCTCCCCTGACCATCCGGGGGGTGACCTTTAAAAACCGCCTGGAGATGACCCCCTCTTCTCCCGGCCTCATGGACTACAACGGCTTTATGACCGCTGACTGCGCGGAGTTTTTCCGCCCCATTGCCCGGGGCGGCGCGGGCGTGATCACCATCGGCAACGCGGTGGTGGACTGGGCCCTGTCCCACGACGAGGAGCGGCAGCTCCGCCTGGATACCGACGATACCATCCAGCCCTTGACCCGCTTCGTGGATATGTGCCGCCAGTACGGCTGCGAGCCATCCATCGAGGTGAACCACACGGGCGCGGACTCCAACTATGACATTATCAAGCAGCAGATGGTCTCCGCTTCGGAATGTCTCTCGGATTTCGAGCTGTTCCGGGCCCTGCCCGCCGGGAGGGAGCCCGTGAAGGCCCGGCCCATGACCACCGCCGAGGTCAAGGAGACCGTGCAGAAGTACATCGACGGAGCCCTGCGCTGCAAAAAGGCGGGGGTCCGCCGGGTGATGATCCACGGTGGCCACGCCAATCTGATCGGCCAGTTCAGCTCTCCGCATTACAACCACCGCACCGATGAGTACGGCGGCAGCTTTGAAAACCGCATCCGCTTTGCCGTGGAGATCCTGGATGGGGTGCGGGCCGCCTGCGGGGAGGATTTCGTGATCGAATTCCGCGTCTCTGCCGACGAGATGATCCCCGACGGCATGCATTTTGAAGAGACCAAGGAGTACCTGCGGCGCATCGCGGACAAGATCGACATTGTGAACGTCTCCGCCGGGCTGCGGGGTAAGATGGAGTATATGCGTTACTGGTTCACCTCCTACGGGGACCCCCATATGAACAACGTGCCCTATGCCCGGGAGCTGCGGAAGCTCCTGCCGGAGTCCGTGAAGGTGGCCACCGTCTCCGCCATCATGGACCTGGACAACGCCGAGCGCATCTTGGAGGAGGGCTCTGCCGATATCGTCTGCCTCACCCGCCCCCTCTGCGCGGACCCGGATATGCCTCGCAAGTACGCGACGGGAAAGCGGGAGCTGGTGCGGCCCTGCCTGCGCTGCAACTTCTGCTCCACCCGCTTGGCGGAG
>CAMVOG010000051.1 GCA_947169005.1 uncultured Clostridia bacterium
CAGCCTCATTGAGGCCTTTGAGCCCGACGCCGTCAGCATCGAGGAGCTGTTTTTCAAGACCAATATCACCACCGGCATCGCCGTGGCCCACGGGCGCGGGGTCCTCTTGCTCTGCTGCCGCCGCCACGGGGTGCCCATCTACGAATACACGCCGCCCCAGGTCAAGCAGTCCGTAGTGGGCTACGGCAAGGCGGAGAAGAAGCAGGTCATGGAAATGGTCCGCCGCCTGCTGGGCCTGGAGGAGGTGCCCCGGCCCGACGACGCCGCGGATGCCCTGGCCCTGGCTCTCTGTCACGCCCGGGCCGCCTCGTCCCTGCTGTCCGCGAGCTGGGGGGACAAGGACCACGCGACGACGTAGAGCAGTACGCAGGAAATAGTACTCAGTACTCAGGCATAGGAGAGATTAGCTTATGTTCTACTATCTTAACGGCACGGTGGCCCATCTGGGCACCTACCTGGCCGTCATCGACTGCGGGGGCGTGGGCTTTGCCTGCCACTGCACCATGAAGACCCAGGCGGCCCTGCGCATCGGGGAGAAGGCGAAGCTCTTCACCCACTGCGCCGTGCGGGAGGACGCCTTCGATATCTACGGCTTCGCCACGGAGACGGAGCTGCGCTGCTTCCGCCTGCTGATCGACATTTCCGGCGTGGGCCCCAAGGCGGCCCTGTCCATTCTCTCCTCCTCCACACCCGAGGAGCTGGCCCTGGCTATCGCCTCCGGCAACGAGAAGGCCCTCACCATCGCCCCCGGCGTGGGCAAAAAGCTGGCCCAGCGCATCCTGCTGGAGCTGAAGGACAAGCTGGGCAAGGAGCTGGGGGACCTTTCCGGCAGCGCGGGCGGCTTCGCTGTGCCCAGCGCCGTCCAGGGCGGCAAGCTGGCGGACGTGACGGCGGCCCTCACGGTCCTGGGCTACGCGCCGAACGAGATCACCGCCGCCCTCCGGGGCGTGGACCTGGAGGCCCTTTCCGTGGAGGAGGCCATCAAGGTCGTGCTGCGCGGGTCGCTGAAGTGAAAACAGGCAGCAGGCAACATGTTACAGGCAACAGGCAGCAGGGGCTCCTGAGCCCTGTTCCCTGAGCCCTGTTGCCCTTTGATTTGCTTAACTCTTACTGAGTGAGGATAATACCTATGAGCATTGATTTTACCAGTGGGCGCGAGAGCGTGCGCAAGCTGACGGACCCCGCCTTCAACGGCTTTGACGACGGGGAAGTCAGTCTGCGCCCCCAAAGCCTCACCGACTACATCGGCCAGGAAAAGGCCAAGGGGAACCTGCGCGTTTATATCGAGGCGGCCCGCCAGCGGGGCGAGCCGCTGGACCATGTGCTGCTCCACGGGCCCCCGGGCCTGGGCAAGACCACTCTCGCCACCATCATTGCCAACGAAATGGGCGTGGATATCCGCAAGACCTCCGGCCCCGCCATTGAGAAGCCCCGGGACCTGGCGGCTCTGCTGACGAATCTGAACGACAACGACATTCTTTTCGTCGATGAGATCCACCGCATGAACCGGGCCGTGGAGGAGATCCTCTATCCCGCCATGGAGGACGGGGAGATCGACATCATCCTCGGCCAGGGCCCCTCCGCCAACTCCATCCGCCTGGAGCTGAAAAAATTCACCCTCATCGGGGCCACCACCCGCTCCGGTCAGCTTTCCGCGCCCCTGCGGGACCGCTTCGGCGTCATTTTGAAGCTGGAGCTCTATGAGCCGGAGGAGCTGCAGAAGATCGTGGAGCGCAGCGCGGGCCTTTTGAAGATCGGCATCGACAAGGGCGGCTCCATGGAGATCGCCAGGCGCTCCCGGGGCACGCCCCGTATCGCCAACCGTATGCTGCGCCGGGTGCGGGACTTTGCACAGGTCATGGCCGACGGCGTCATCACCAAGGAGGTGGCGGACGACGCCCTCAACCGCATGGAGGTGGACCAGCTTGGCCTGGATGCCATCGACCGGCGGCTGCTGCAAAGCATCATCCTCCACTACGGCGGCGGCCCCGTGGGCCTGGATACCCTGGCCGCCACCATCAACGAGGAGGCCGTCACCATCGAGGACGTGTACGAGCCCTTCCTCATGCAGCAGGGCTTCCTCACCCGCACGCCCCGGGGCCGCTGCGCCACCCGCCTGGCCTACGCCCACCTTGGCCTGCCCTATCCGGAGCAGCCCGCCAAGCGCCCCGGCCTGGACGGACAGATCGGCTTTGAGGACTGAAAATGAGGGCTTTCCGGCATTCAGTTAAAAATTCTGTAAAATTTACCGGAACGCCCTTGACAAAAGCAAACCTTGCGTTTATACTTACATAGTAAAAGTAGGTATAGTGTCTATGGAGAGATCAGAGCATATCACAGATGAAGCGCTGCAGGCTCGGGCCGCCGAGGGGGATCCCGCGGCGGAGGAGGAGCTGATCGGCCGCTACGGGCCCCTGGTCCGGGCGGTGGTGCGGCCATATTTCCTGGCCGGCGGCGAAAGTGAAGATCTGATCCAGGAGGGGATGATCGGCCTCGTCTCCGCGATCCGCTCCTATCGGGCGGAAGGGGGCGCCTCATTCAGGACCTATGCCGCGCTTTGCGTCCGTCGGCGGGTTTATTCGGCGCTCCGCGCCTCTGCCGGGACGAAAACCGTATCGCTTGACGATTGCTTATCTCTTGAAGCCCCCCCTTTTGACACAGACCAGGCAAACGCTTTCGGCCGGGTGGAGGACCGCTTCCGCCGCGGCCCGGAGGATGAGATCATTGACCGGGAAAACGCCAGCGCCTTCTGGAAGGATTTCCTCAGATGCCTCTCCAAGCTCGAAGCGCAGATCATGGATCACTACCTAAAGGGAATGTCTTATCAGGAAATAGCTTCCAAGGTCCGCAAGCCGCCCAAAGCGGTGGACAACGCGGTGCAGCGCGTCAGAAAAAAGCTGGCGCGGTACCTTAACTCCGGCGACATCAGCCATGGCTGAACGCAAATACAGCCCCTAAGGGCAAATATGTCAAAAGTGAGGATCATCACATGTACGAGGACAAGACACTGGTTTGTAAAGAATGCGGCAATGAGTTCGTCTTCACTGCCGGCGAGCAGGAGTTCTACGCCGAGAGAGGCTTCCAGAACGAGCCCCAGCGCTGCAAGCCCTGCCGCGACGCGAGAAAGAATGCTGCCAGAGGCCCCAGAGAGTACTTCACCGCCGTTTGCGCCAACTGCGGCGGCGAGGCGAGAGTTCCCTTCGAGCCCAAGTCTGACAGACCTGTTTATTGCAGCGACTGCTTTGCCAAGATGAGAGAGCAGCAGTAATTTTTTCCTGCGAAAGATCAAAAGCCGCCCGTCCGGGCGGCTTTTGTGTTTGAAAAGCGCTGAGTTTTATGGACCGGTCACAAAACCGCGCGCAGACGGGATATGATAACAGAGGCCCCAAAACACCGACTGGCAAGGGAGGTTTTGTTATGAAAAAACGTTTCTGCCTTTTCGTCCTGCCCCTTTTGCTCCTGCTGCTTCCCGGCTGCGGGAGCCGGGTGCCCGTGCTGCGGGATCAGGAGGCCGTTCTGGCCTGGATCGAGGCGCTGCCCGCGGAGGAGGCGGCCCTGGCCGCCGGGGGCGTGGCCGTGAAGGGCGCCGACGGCAGCCTTTCCGCCGACGCGCTGAGCCTGTGGAAGAGCTTCCGACGGGACGCCGAGGCTGGCCGCCCCGCCGCCTTCTTCCTTCGCTGGGCCTACCATATCCAAACGGACTATTATATCTGCTGCGAGGGGCAGAATTGCCGCCTGCTGGTCCTTCCCGCCGGTCGGGAGGTCCGGGAATATAAGGAAAGCTCTCTTCCCAGGCTGCTGACGCTGAACTATTTTCCCGTGGAGGAGCTGGAGCCCCGGGACCCCGCGGCGTATCCGACCTATCCCAGCGGGCGGGACGCGGACGAGATTCTGTCCTGCTTTTCCGCCTTTCCACCCACCTACCGGGAGCTGCGGCGCATGACGGAGCTGCCCATATCCTCCGACGGGTATGGGCGCGATCCCGGGGCCTGGGCACGCTTTTATGAAAGCGTCGGCGCCGGGGAGCCCGCCTGCGTCTCCTTCGCCATGCTCACCGTGGAGGGGGACCCCGTCTATTGCTATCTGGACTACGACGGAACGGATTTCTATCTGCTGATGGATTATGAATTCGACAGCTACGGCGGCGGGTACTATGAGGCCCGCTACACCGCGCTGACGGAGAACAGCACCCCGCTGGGGGAGCGTACCGACGGAAAAACAGGCCGGTATCTGCAATATACCCTCTCCGGCGGGGAATGGGACCAGGTCATTTTCTCCTATCAAGCTCTGGATGAATAGAAATGAAAAGCCCTCCGCGAAAGCGGAGGGCTGACTTGATCCCGGCGACGATTACTTGAGACCAAACTTCTTGTTGAACTTATCCACGCGGCCGCTGGTATCGACCAGCTTCTGCTTGCCGGTAAAGAACGGATGGCACTTGGAGCAGATTTCAACGCGAATATCCTGCTTGGTAGAGCCCGTCTCTATGACCTCGCCGCACACGCACTTGATCGTGGTCTGCTGGTACTTGGGATGGATACCTTCCTTCATTGACTGTTCACCTCATTTCTTTACAAGCTTATCAATAGATTTTGCCATTGACAGCTTATAGAGTATAGCACAGCTTTTCTGAAAATGCAAGTATTTTTTTCTCATTTTAAAGCGTCTTTTGCCCGGGAAAACGAAAAAATCAGTTGTAATCTGTCTGCGCTGGTGCTATAATGACAAAAGGTATATCTGTGCTTTTTAACCTATGCTTTACATTTTATTCACACTCGCGCCCGAGCGGTGTGGTAAAGTATGGAGCAGGAGAGACCGATCAAGCGGTTTGCCGGGTCCTGCCCGGCAGACGAAGCAGGAGGGAAACAAGTAGATGATTGAAGTATCGGGCCTGACCAAGACCTACGGGAAAAAGCGAGGCATCGACCGGCTGAATTTCACGATTCAGGACGGGGAGATCGTCGGCTTCCTGGGGCCAAACGGCGCGGGCAAATCCACGACCATGAACATCATTACGGGCTATCTGTCCGCGAATTCCGGCGCGGCCCGCATCAGCGGGATCGACGTGCTGGAGGACCCTGTCGCCGCCAAGCGGAACATCGGCTATCTGCCCGAGCAGCCGCCCCTGTATCTGGACATGACGGTGGAGGAGTATCTGAACTTTATCTTTGATCTGAAGGGCGTCAAGGAGCTCAAGCGGAAGGAGCATCTGGCGGAGGTTTGCGAGCTGGTGGGCCTTAAGGACCACTATAAGCGGCTGATCCGCAACCTGTCCAAGGGTTATAAGCAGCGCGTGGGCCTGGCCCAGGCGCTGGTGGGGAATCCCGACGTGCTGATCCTGGACGAGCCCACCGTGGGCCTGGACCCCAAGCAGATTATTGAGATCCGCAACGTCATTAAGAACCTGGGCCGGAACAGGACCATCATCCTCTCCACCCACATCCTGCAGGAGGTCTCCGCCATCTGCGAGCGTGTGCTGGTCATCAACAACGGCCAGATCGTGGCGGACGACAAGCCCGATAACCTCTCCGCCATGATCACCGGCGACCGGAAGCTCATCGTCCGCGTGGCCGGGCCCCGGGACAATGTGCGCAAGATCCTCCGCTCCGTGGAGGGCGTTCAGTTTGCGGACGTGACGGTACAGTCCGAAAAGGGCTCCTACGACTTCCTGGTGGAGGCCAAGCCCAACGTGGATATCCGCAAGCCCATGTTCACGGCTCTGGCCAAGGCGGGCTATCCCATCCTTCAGCTCAAGAGCATGGACCTGTCCCTGGAGGACATCTTCATCAAGCTGACCGAGGAGAAGAAGACGGTCCGTCAGCCCCAGAACAAGCAGCCTAAGAAGCAGCGTCCCGAGGAGAGCGCCGCCCCCGCTGAGGAAGCGGCGGAGAGCTTCGCGCCCATCGACGTGAATCTGGGCGGAGACGCGGATTTTGAGGAGAAGGAGGGGGATAACTGATGTTTGCCGTTTATAAGCGCGACCTGCGGGCCTACTTCACGTCGCCCCTGGGCTATGTGTTCATCGCCGCCTTCCTTATTATCACGAACCTCATCTTTTTCGTGACGAACCTGCTGACGGGCGCCAACGCTCTCGTCAACGTCTACTCCATCATCCTTTACATCCTCATTATCGTGGTGCCCGTGCTGACCATGCGCACCTTCAGCGAGGACTATAAGCAGAAGACCGATCAGCTCCTGCTGACGGCCCCGGTGAAGGCCTCCGGCATCGTGCTGGGCAAGTTCCTGGCCGCCTATACGGTCTATTTCATCGCCCTGGTTTTCACGATCCTTTATGTTATCATCGTCGCCGCGGTGGGCGACGTGAACATGGGCGCCGTGGTGGGCAACTACATCGCCCTCCTGGCCGTGGCCGCCGTTTACATCGCCATCGGCTGCTTTATCTCCTCCCTGACGGAGAATCAGCTCGTGGCCGCCATCGCCACCCTGGGCGTCTTCATCGCCCTCTTCCTCATGGACTACGCCTACAGCCTCGTGAACGTGGACTGGATCAAGGGCGTTCTCTACTGGCTGTCCATTTTCCGCAGATTCAACACCTTCCGCTTGGGCGTGTTCTCTGTGGCGGACTTTTTCTATTACGTCAGCATCGCGGCCGCTTTCATTTTCCTGACCGTCCGGGTCCTGGAAAAGAAGCGCTGGAGCTAAGGGAGGTGCGCGTCCGATGAAGAAAGAAAACGAAAATCTCACCGAAGGCGTGCTGGACGTAGAGCTGGCCGCCGAACAGGAAGAAATAAAAAGCAGAAAATTCAAATACGGTACCCTGGCGACGATCTTTACCATCGTCTTCCTCGTGGCCCTGGTGCTGGTGAACGTGCTGGTGGGCTATCTGACGGACCGCTACGTGCTGGAGATCGATATGACCAGCGAGCGGCTCTTCGAGATCTCCGAGGACACTATGGAGGTCCTGGACGATCTCAGCGAGCCCGTGACCATCACGGTGCTGGCGGAGGAGACCACTTACCGGGATTCCACCGACCTGCTGAGCAATATCTACGAGACCCTGCAGCGTTACGAGGCTCTTGCCGGGGGCAAGCTCACCGTGCGCTACATCAACCCCACCGTAAACCCCCGCATCGTGGAGCAGTATGACGTGCTGGGCGATCTGACCAGCAACGACATCATCGTGGAGAGCGCACGCCGCTCCAAGAAGCTCTCTCCCACCACCCTGTACAATACGGAGACCAGCGACGAGGGCATCACCTACTATGTGGGCCTGCGCGCCGAGCAGAAGCTGACCTCCGCCATTCTTTACGTCACCGAGGAGTCCGTTTCCCGCGCCGCTTATATCCGCGGCCATAACGAGGACTACTTCATGGATGAGCTGGACTCCCTGCTCACCGCCGCCAACTACGATGTGACCAGCGTGATCCTGGCCCGCGAGGAAATCCCTGAGGACGTAAACCTCATCATTATTTCCTCTCCCACGGTGGACTTCAGCCTGGAGGAGATCGACAAGCTGGAGGCGTACCTCAATGCCGGCGGCGACGCCCTGGTTTCCATGACGCCCAACGTGGCCGAGCCTCTGGACAATCTGAGCCTGTTCTTTGAGGAGTGGGGTATCCGTTACAGCGACAAGCTGGTTTTTGACTCTCAGCAGAGCCTTTCCGGCTATCCCATGTACGTGGTGCCCAACATCGCCTCCCTGGAGGGGATCACCGACAATCTGAATCTGCGCAACCAGTTTGCCTTGGTGGTCGGCGGCCGCGCCATCAACATGACCAATACCCAGACCAGCAACGTTTACGTCACGGCGCTGATGACCTCCTCCGATACCTCTTATTCCAAGGATATCAACGACATCGCCTACGGCTACGACCAGGCGGAGAACGACGAGGTCGGCCCCTTCAACCTGGCGGTCATGTCCGAAAGCTACGTCTATGACAAGAACAATAATCTGACCCGGTCCAGCGTGCTTTTCGTCAACGCGGGTATGATTACGGACAGCGTTCTGAAGGCATCCAACTTCCTGAACGCGTCCTATCTGACTACGGCGCTGAACTTCATCAATGATTATTCCGACGCGGTCATCATCCCCGATAAGAACTTCCAGTCCACCACGCTGAACATCCTCAGCTGGCAGGTCACGCTGGTCTTCTGGATCGTGGTCATTGCCATCCCGCTGGCGATCCTCGCCATCGGCGTCATCGTCTGGGCCAGGAGGAGGCATCTGTAATGTCCGTTTCCAAAAGCGCGAAGCCGATCCTGATCGGCGTCATCGTCATCGTGGTGGCCGCCCTGGCGATCCTGGCCTTTACGGTGATCTTCCCTCCGAAGGAGGAGCCGCAGCTCGAGGAGGAGCCCGCGGATACCGCCGCCGAGGAGGTCTACTACGTTATCAAGGAGGATGGCAACACCCTCACCCAGATCAAGGCCTTTTACGCGGACGGCGAGACCCTGACCATCAATTATGAGCGGGACGAGAACGGGAAACTCAGCTACCATGTGGAGCCCGAGGCCACCTTCTTTGAGTACAATACCTCCAAATTCCGCTCCATGATGTTTACCATGACCTCGCTGAACGCGGTGAAGATCGTTTCCGAGCACCCGGAGAATCTGGCGGACTACGGCCTGGACGAGCCCCAGTTCCGCATGCAGATGAGCTTTGAGGACGGTCATTCCGTCACCCTCTATGTGGGCGATCCTACGCCCGTGGACCGGTATTATTACGCCAAGACCGACGCGAGCGACACCGTCTACATCATCGGTAACTACATCACCAGTCTGCTGATGCGCAGCGAGCTGGAATACCGCAATATCTCCACCTTCCCCCAGTATACCGAGGATGATATTTATTCCAACATCAACTGGTTGCGGGTCACGAAGCGGGACGGCACCGTGGTGGAGGTCGTGCTGGACACGGACTTCTCCATGGAGGGCAACAAGGCTTCCTCCTCCTACATGCTGCTTTCCCCCGTAGTCTCTTCCTGCACCGACGAGCTGGTGCAGTCCAAGCTGTTGGACGTGGCGGCCACCATCACCTTCGGCAGCATCCTCCAGGACATCACCCCCGCGGAGCTGGCGGACTACGGCTTTGAGAATCCCGGCCGCTTCGAGATCGGCGACGTGGAGGGCAATACCCTGGACCTGGTGGTAGGCGGCAGCCTCAGCACCGGCCTGGATTACGTCATCATGGGCGAGCAGTACGACGCCTACCTGGCCGGTGAGGTGGACGTGCTGACCCTGCTGAGCTACAGCCACGATGCCTTCGCCGTCCTGGATATCGACTATACGACCCTGCTGAACCGCGCCATCTGGATCCAGAACATCCATGAGGTGAAGACCATCATCTATGACATGGCCGGCACCGTCTATACCATGGAGATGGATGAATATGACGACGTGACGGGCTCCGGCGTGGAGGTCGTGCGTACCGTGGGTACCATCAACGGCAAGTCCATTACCGAGACCAACACCAAGCGTCTCTATTCCCGCACGCTGAACCTCCGCGAGGTGGGCGAGGTCCCGGCGGACGCCCAGTTGGGCGACGTGAGCTATACCATCACCTTGGTCCTCAAGGACGGCAGCACCCGCAAGCTGGAAATGCTGAAGCTCAACGAGCGCCAGTATGCCTGCCGCGTGGACGGGGTCACGGAATTCTATATCTACCGCAGCAATATCGAGACCCTCATCACCGCTTTGGAGCGCGTGATGGACGACAGAAACGTTTCGCTGGTGTACACCACCTGATTCGGAACAACCCAGCGGAGATCAAGCACAGAATGCCTCCGGATGAAGCCATCCGGAGGCATTTTCAAAAAGAGAGGAGAGAACCCATGCTTAAGGCATTCTTTACGGAAAACCCGCGGGCTGCCATCGCCTTCTCCGGCGGTACGGATTCCGCTTTTCTTCTGAGCCAGGCCGCCCGCTATGCCCGGGATTGCACCGCCTATTTCGTCAAAAGCGAGTTTCAGCCCGCCTTTGAGCGGGAGGACGCGGAGCGCCTGGCCGACGAGCTTGGGGTACGACTCCGGGTGCTGGAGCGCAGCATGACGGAGGCTCCCGAGGTGCTGGCCAACCCGGCGGATCGCTGTTATCTCTGCAAGCAGCGGGTCTTCTCCGCAATCTGGGCCGCGGCCCGGGCGGACGGCTACGAGCTGCTGCTGGACGGCAGCAACCTGGACGATGATCCCGCCCAGCGCCCCGGCATGCGGGCCCTGCGGGAATTACAGGTCCGCTCGCCCCTGCGGGAGGCGGGGCTCACCAAGGCGGAGGTCCGCCGCCTCAGCCGGGAGGCGGGGCTCTTCACCTGGGATAAGCCCTCCTACTCCTGCCTTGCTACCCGCGTCCCTACGGGCACGACCATTACCCCCGCCATGCTCTCCGCCATCGAGCGGGGGGAGGGCAGGCTCATGGAGCTGGGCTTCTCCGGCTTCCGTCTGCGCTGGCGGGAGCGGGGCGCCAAGTTAGAGGTCCCGGCTGCCCAGCTTCCCCTGGTGCTGGAAAAGCGTGAGGAGATACTGGACTGTCTTTCCCCGGATTTCGGGGAGATCAGCCTGGACCTGCGCCCCAGGGAAAACCACTGAAAGGCAGGGTTGAAACATGGACAAGACGGAGCTGCACGCGCTGCTGCGGGAGGTCGCCGCGGGGAGCATGTCCCCGGAGGAGGCGGCTGTACGCATCAAGACGGCTCCCTTTGAGGAACTGGGCTACGCCAAGGTGGATCACCACCGGGAGCTGCGCCAGGGGGCCCAGGAGGTCATCTTCGGCGCGGGAAAGACGGCGGAGCAGATCGAGGGCATCCTGCGAGCCATGCTGGACAAAGGGGACAAGGGCATCCTCATCACCCGCCTCCAGCCGGAGAAGGCGGCCTACCTCTCCGAGCGCTTTGAGCTGGACTATCACGCCGAGGCCCGCATCGCCGTGGCCGCCCCGGAGAAGGACAAGAAGTTGGTTGGCTCCGTGGTGGTGGCCTGCGGCGGCACCAGCGATATTCCCGTCTGCGAGGAGGCTGCCGTCACGGCGGAGACCCTGGGCAGCCGGGTCCATCGGCTCTACGACGTGGGCGTTTCGGGCCTCCATCGGCTGCTGGCCAATATGGAGCTGCTCAGCTCCGCCCGGGCCGTGGTGGCCGTGGCGGGCATGGAAGGGGCCCTGGCCAGCGTCCTGGGGGGGCTGGTGGACTGCCCCGTGATCGCCGTGCCCACCAGCGTGGGCTACGGGGCCAGCTTCGGCGGTGTGGCCGCCCTGCTGGCGATGCTGAATTCCTGCGCCAGCGGCGTGTCCGTGGTGAATATCGATAACGGCTTCGGGGCCGGTTACCTGGCCTCCATGATCAATAAAACGGAGGGGATCGACCAATGAAAACCTTGTATCTGGATTGCTCCATGGGCGCTTCCGGCGATCTGCTGACGGCGGCCCTGCTGGCCCTCTTTCCAGAGCGGGAGGCGGGGCTGGCGGAGCTGAACGGCCTCGGCGTCCCCGGCGTGGAATTCCGGGCGGGGGAGAAGGAGCAGTACGGTCTCACGGGCCTGCACGTGACGGTCCTGGTCCACGGCCTGGATGAGGAAGAGCTGGCTTCCGGAAGCGAAAGCGTCTACAGCCATGAGCATACCCACGAGCATCACCATGACCACGACCATGAGCATACCCACAGCCACGTCCATCACGGGCTGGAGGATATTCGCGCCATCCTGGCGGGGCTGAACGCCCCCGAGCGCGTGAAGGCCAACGCCGCCGCCGTCTACGCGCTGATCGCCGCCGCTGAATCGAAGGT
>CAMVOG010000052.1 GCA_947169005.1 uncultured Clostridia bacterium
TGAGATCAAGAGCCCGCTGATCGTGGAGGTCCGGGGCCTCGGCCTCATGCTGGGCATCCAGATCAAGGGGGCATCCCACAGCGATTTGGTCAAAAAAATGCTGGAGCGGGGCGTCGTGTGCCTCACGGCGGGCAGCGACGTGATCCGGCTCCTGCCGCCCCTTACCATCAGCTATGAGGAAATCGACCGCGGCCTGGCCGTGATGAAAGAAGTTTTGGAGGAAGCGAAATGAAAAAAGACCTGTTGAAGCTGCTGGACCTGAGCCCCGAGGAGATCCGGGAGATCCTGGACGTGGCCGACCAGCTCAAATATGATCTCAAGCACGGCATCGAGCACAAGGTCCTGGCGGGCAAGACCCTCGCCATGATCTTTGAGAAGAATTCCACCCGCACCCGCGTTTCCTTCGAGACCGGCATCTATCAGCTCGGCGGCCAGGGCATCTTCCTCTCCTCCGCCGAGAGCCAGCTTGGCCGGGGCGAGCCCATCCGGGACACCGCCCGGGTCCTCTCCCGCTACTGCGCGGGCATCATGATCCGCACCTTTGAGCAGAGCAAGGTGGAGGAGCTGGCGGAGTACGCCTCCATCCCCGTTATCAACGGCCTCACGGACTTCTGCCACCCCTGCCAGGTGCTGGCGGACCTCATGACCATCCGGGAGCACTATTCCACTCTGGAGGGCCTCAAGGCCTGCTACGTCGGCGACGGCAACAATATGTCCAACTCCATCATCGTGGGCTGCCTCAAGATGGGCATGGATATTTCCATCGGCTGCCCGGACGCCTACCGCCCCGATCAGCAGGTGATCGACTTCGCCGCCACCCAGGCAAACAAGCTGACCATCACCTCCGACATCTTTGCCGCCGCCAAGGACGCGGACGTGATCTTCACGGACGTGTGGGCCAGCATGGGCATGGAGGCGGAGAAGGCCCAGCGGGAGAAGGATTTTGCCGGCTACTGCGTGGATGAGAAGCTCATGGCCGTGGCCAAGCCCGGCTGCATGGTGCAGCACTGCCTCCCTGCCCACCGGGGCGAGGAGATCAGCGAGGCCGTCTTCGAGGCCCACGCCGACGAGATCTTCGAGGAGGCGGAAAACCGTCTCCACGCCCAGAAGGCTGTCATGGCGCTGCTGATGAAGGATTGAATTCAGGACTCAGTACTCAGGACTCAGGACTTAGTACTCAGTTCTTTTTCCGAAGCGGATAATAAAAGCTGAGCGGGGAGATTCCTCGCTCAGCTTTTTGCGTCTTCAATAAAGGCTACATGATGATCAGCGCCAGGATCACCTGCACGGCGGCGAGGCCGACGCTGAGGATGGTGAGAAGATTCACCATCTGATTGGTCTTGGTCTGATAGGCCAGGTCCAGGTCCGATTCCAGCAGCTCCAGGAGGCCGCGGATGGAATCGATCTTCTGGGTCACACCCAGGGAGCGCACGATCAGCGCGTCCAGTTCCCCCAGCTCGGAGATGTTCACCATTTCCACCTTGTTGAGGGTTTCGATCATCTCCCGGCGGTAGCGCTTGTTCTTGCGTATCTCCTCCTGCAGGAAAAAGCCCGAATGTCGGGTCAGATCCGGCTTGCGGTCCAGCAGCCGATCCGCCGTGGTCTTGATGAGCATGCCCGTTTCCACCGAGAGAAACAGCCCGTGGTTGATCCCCGCCGTGGCCGCGTCCATGGTGAAATAATCGTTGAGACCGCCGAAATAGTGGTCCGCGTAGCCATGCTGCCAACGCAGATATTCCTCATATCGAGTATCCCGATTCAGATTCAGCAGCAGATAGTTGGAGGAAAAGACGATGGCCCGCACGAAGTCCCGGCTGGTCCAGCTGTTGTCGATCCGTCCCCTGGCCAGCTCCACGGGCACGTGGGCCCAGCCCTCGTCCCCGGTAAGGGCCCCGTAGAGGCAGCGGCACTCGTTGTCCGTCAAGGGGCCGTAGCTGTCCCGCCCGTCCAGGCGGTTGATCTCCGTAATGATGGAGGTGGGGCCCTTGCTGCGTGTTTCCAGCCCGCAGCGGGCCATGAGCCGCTCGCAGAGGGGCGGGATAGCGCAGGGCTCCCCGTTTACCGTGAAGGGGGCCGTTTCACCGCACTGAATCTGGTGCAGATAGACGAAATTCTGGATGCTGGTTTCCTCCACCTGCAGGCAGACCGTCACCTGGCAAAGGCTCGACTCGGGATAGACGGAGACCACCGCGTGGGAGGCGGAAATGGGGATGTCCCCCAGCCCTACCGCGCAGTCCGTGAAGAAAAAGCGCCGGGCCGGAAAGTGCAGATTGCCGCCGTAAAGAAAGTCCTCCGCCGTTTTGAAATCCTGCCGGACCCGGTCCCGCAGGGGGTCCGGCTCTTGGGAGGACTCCGCCGCCTGGGCGGAAGAGAGCTCGACGGGCCCTTCCTCTAAGTTATAAAACTGCATGAAGCTGATCTTGCCCGCCGCGACGGGGATATGGGCCTGCCCCTCCCCCGCGCGGCCCGCCTCAAAAGGGAGGCAGATATAAAAGGCGTCCCGGGCCTCCTTCAGCTTTTCCGGGTCCTCGTTGTCGGCGGGGTCCCGCTCTGCGTCGTGCTCGTTCTGGAAGTGATAGGCCGCGAAATCCGTTACCCGCAGGCCGCCCTTGGCCAGAAAATCCGTCATCCACTGGCGGCTGAACAGACAGACTGCCAGGGTCTCCGGCTCCTCCACCGCCCGCTCAAAGCCCTCCGGATCCGTGGGCGTAACGGTGCGCACGCCCCCGTCAAAGCGCTCAAAGGTATATTGGTTATCCTCCGTCGGTGCAAAGGTCGTGGTGAAAAGGAAGACCGTTTCCTTCCCGGTGCAGCGGCGCAGGTCCCGCAGGATGCCCTCAAAGGTCGCGTGGGAGAAATGCTGGAAGATATGGCTGCACAGTACCACGTCAAAGTGAGGCGGCTCCGGGAGGCTGTCCAGATAGGTCCCCAGGTCCATATGATGGACCCGGGCATTCTCCACACCCCTGTCCCGCAGGAAGGCCTCGGCCATCCCACAGCGCTCCCTGTCCGGCTCCAGGCCCGTGACGCTGCCCGTCAGCGCGGCGAATTCCGGGATCAGCCGCCCGCCCCATACCGCAGCCAAGGTCCAGCATGGAGAGGCTTTTCAGACGCTCCGCGCCGAAATGGGCGGCCAGGAAAGCCTTACCCCGGCGCAGAACCGCTTCCTCGCTCTTGCCCCAATAGATATAGTCGAATTCTCGGCCAATGAGCTGCTGCGTCAGCTTGTCGCCGCTGTCGGAATACTGAAACTCTGCCATCGTCTCTCCCTTTCTTACGCAAAATAAGCCTCAATGACGCTTCTCGGCGCCTTGGCGCTGCCCTGAATCATCTCTTTCTGCCCGCCGCCGCGGCCCAGTATGGCCGCGTTCAGCTCCTTCGCCCCGGCCCGCAGATCAATGCTCTTGCTGCCGATCACGTACTGATAGCCTGTCTCGTCATCCCCGCAGAATACCGCCGCCATACCGCCGCAGCGCTCCATGGCCGCGTTTACAAGGGTGCGAAGGCTCTGCCCGTCGAAGCCCGACGGGACGAAAAAGCAGAGATTGCCCTCCGTCTCTCCCCTGGCCTCCAGCTCCTTCAAAAGCAGCTCCCGCCGCAGGCCGTTCAGCTCATAGCGGGCAGCCTGCAGCTCCTCCCATACGCGGGTGACAGCGGGAACGAGGGCGTCCCGCCTGGCGGAGAGCAGGGCGGACATGGCCGCCGCCTGGTCTTGCTTGGCCCGGTAGTCCTCCAGAGCTGCGGCCCCCGCCAGCATCGTGAGACGGGTGCCGCCCCGGTGACGCATGAAGTCCAATATCTTGATGGCCCCGATCTCTCCCGTGCGGCTCACGTGGGGCGCGCAGCAGGCGCAGCGGTCAACGCCCTCAATGGTGACGATGCGCACGTTCTCCGTGAGGTCCAGCTTACTGCGGTAGTCCATAGCCGCCAACGCCTCAGGGGAGGGGTACTCCGCCGTGACACTCCGGTTTTCCCAGACGATCCGGTTGGCCTCCCACTCGATCTCCCGCAGTTCCTCCGCCGTCAGCTCCCCGTTGAAGTCCACGGTAATGCCCTCCGGAGCCATATGAAAGCCCACGTTGTCGAAGCCGAAGCGGCTGTGGACCAGTCCGGACAGCACATGTTCCCCGGAATGTCCTTGCATCCGTCCGAAACGCTGTTCCCAGTCCAGGGCGCAGTCGTAAGTGCCAGGGGCCAGGGGGCCATCCGTAAGATGGAGGATGCGCCCCTCCTTTTCCTGTACGTCCAGCACCCGCACGGGACCGATACGGCCCGTATCGGCGGCCTGGCCGCCTCCCTCGGGAAAAAAGGCTGTTTGGTCCAGGGTAAGGGCCCAGCCTTCCCCCGCTTCCTCACAGCTCAATACGGCGGCGGAGAAGCGGGCAAGGTGGCTGTCTTCATCATAGAGCTTTCGTGTCATGGGTCTGCTGCCTTTCTGATTTCTTACTTTGCCAGGGCGATGCGGCTCTGCTTATAGATTTCGTTGCGATATTTGGGGGCGCAGCGGAAGTCCATCATCAGAATGGGCTTTTCATCGAACTGCGGGGCGTAGTCCGCCACGAAGGCCTTCGCCGCCGCCTCAATCTCCGCGTCAGAGGCGTCGGGCTCCAGCACCGGCGGCGTCGCGCCGAACATGAGCCTGTCGCCGTATTTCTCGTTGAGCATTTTCACGTCGTTCATGGTCTGGGGGCACCACATATCCACGCCCTGCTCGATCATGGCCGGCACCAGCATCTCGTTCTTGCCGCAGGAGTGCTGCTGGAACCAGAGGCCCTTTTCGTGGCAGTGGTCCACGATCTTCTTGATATGGGGCACGATCATTTCCATGCAGGTAGCCAGAGAGAAGAAAGGCGCCCGCTGAGAGCCCCAGTCGTCGTGGAACATGATGCCGTCCAGGTGGAAGCAGTCCAGATAGTGGTCGATCATCTTGATATACATATCCGCCAGCTTATCGAAGAGGGCGTGAACGGCGTCCTGCTGCTCCTCGTCGATGAGGGCCATGCTGGCCCCCTCGAAGTCCATAAAGGAAATGAGGCGCTCGAACATGCCGTTCTGGAAGGTGACGCCCAGGCTGCGCCCGTCGTCATTGAAGGGGGCGTTGACCTCCTTGCAGTGGGCCCAATCGAAGCTGTCCACGTCCGGGAAGTGAATGACCTCGGGCCAGTCGTTCACGTCCTCCAGGATGGGGTTGCCGGGCTTTACCATGGAGCCGCCCACCACGGGCACGTAGACCCACTCCACGCCGAAGAGGTCCGGGCCGCCCTTGGTCTCGTCCGTATAGGGGGGCTCCAGATCACGGACCTCGGCGCGGGCCACGTGGTCCGTATTGATGCGGGGCTCCAGGAACAGGATGTCCCTGCCGGAACTGGGGAACCACAGCCCGCCCTCCTTCTTCCAGGCGGCGATCAGATTCTCCTTGGGCGTCACGGGGGTGTTCAGCTTTTGGGTCGGGGGCATGCCGACGGGCTCGGTGGGGCGCAGATACTCGCCGACGACGGTGAGTTCCGCCTCGGAATAAGGAATACGACGCATAAATCTTCCTCCTCTATGTCTGTTTCACATTGATTTCGGGCATACTTTTCGGGCATACTTTATGATATTTTACCATTATGAAACAGAATAGACAAGCCTTTTTCACAGAAAGAGGCCTGTCCGAAAGGAGCTTTTTTATGAAAATCGCCATCGTCAGCGGCGCGTCCGCCGGCCTGGGAGAGGAGCTGCTGAAGCAGGCGGTGATGCGCTTCCCCTCCGTTGAGGAATTCTGGCTCATCGCCCGCAATCGGGAGAAGCTGGAGGCCCTGGCCGCCTCCCTGCCCGAAAGGCGCTTCCGCGTTCTGCCCCTTGACCTATGCAGAGAGGACAGCTTTGAGGCTCTGCGGGAGGAGTTGGCGCAGGAAAAGCCCGACCTGCGGCTGCTCGTCAACAACGCGGGCTGCGGCTATCTGGCCAATATCGGGGAAGGCCCCCTGGGAGATCAGACCCACATGGTGGATCTGAACGTGCGGGCCATGACGGCGGTGACGCACCTTTGCCTGCCGTACATGAAGACCGGGGCGCGGATCATCAATATTTCCTCCATCGCGTCCTTCTGCCCCAATCCCCGCATGACCGTCTATTCCTCCACAAAGGCCTATGTTTCCTCCTTCAGCCGTGGGCTGAGTGAGGAGGTGAAGGCCCGAGGCATCGTGGTGACGGCGGTCTGCCCCGGCCCCATGGACACGAGCTTTCTTACAGCGGGGCACATCAAGGGCCGGTCCAAAACCTTTGAGACCCTCCCCTACTGTAAGCCCGCCGCCGTGGCGGAGGGCGCGGTCCGCGCCGCCATCCGCGGCCAGGCGGTCTATACACCCCGGGCCTTTTTCAAGTTCTACAGGGTGGTGGCAAAGCTCCTCCCCTCGGCGGTCATGGTAAAGGCGACGAGGACGTGACGTTCTCAGGACTCAGTTAGAATTCCTGCATTTCCCTTGCTGCCGAGGACTGAGTACTGCTTCTGAGTACTGAGTACTACCCCTCAATACAGGCTGATCGGAACGTCCTCCGGGTCCTCGCCCTTTTCGATGGCGCGGATCTCTGCAAAGTAGGAATAGTCAGCGCTCACCTTGACCTCCACCCGATCCCCTACCCGGTGGCCCATGATCGCCTTGCCCACGGGGGATTCCTTGCTCAGCAGCCCCTCCAGGGCGTTCTGCCGCAGGGTGGTGACGATCTGAAAGGTGACCAGCTCTTCCTCGTCCTCCAGCCAGACCTGCACCTTGTCGAAGAGCCCCACCTCGTCGGCCTTGGACTCTCCCTCAATGACCACGGCGGTCCTGATCATGTTTTCCAGGTAGCGAATGCGGCTGTCGTTGCGGTTTTTCTCCTGCTTCGCGGCCTTGTACTCAAAATTCTCGCTCAGGTCCCCGAAGGCACGGGCGGTCTGCACGTCCTCAATCAGCTTGGGGCGCAGGGTGAAGCGCCGGTATTCCAGCTCTTCCTTCATTTTTTCGATGTCAACCTTGGTAAGCTCGTCATGCATGGCTTTCTTCCTCGTTTCTGTCGTCGATAAGGCGGCCCTTCCGGACCCCCGGCTCGATAAAATGTTCCCGCTGATAGGCCCATAGCTCCTCGGAGGCCTCATGGGTCCGGCGGTTGCGGTGAAGCACCTGGCTCAGCCGCGTCCCGTGTTCCTGCCAGCTTCGCCCGTCGGAGGCGTTGTTGAGCATCGTGGGCTGGATGCAGTCCAGGGCCCGGGCATAGATGGCCTCCTTTGTCTCCCAGGCCTCAAACTCATCCCAAAGGGCCCGCAGCTCCCGGCTCTGGTCCTCGGGCAGCAGGCCGAAAAGCCGTTCTGCCGCCGCTTCCTCCCGCTGGCGCTGAGTCTTCTTCCCCTCCGGGTCGTAGGCGTAGGTGTCCCCGGCGTAGATCTCCACCGCGTCGTGGAGCAGCAGCATCGCCGCCGTATGGGCCGCGTCCGTCCCCTCCGGGGCGTACTCAGCCAACAGCAGGGCCATCACCGCGCAGTGCCAGGAATGCTCCGCGTCGTTTTCCTTGCGGCTGCCGTCACAGAGATAGGTCTGACGGCCGATCTGCTTGAGCTTGTCCAGCTCCTCCAAAAAGGTCATCTGCTTTTCCAGTCTGGTCACAGGCACACCCTCCTTTTGTCCGCGCAAAAACCGCCCGAGACCGGGCGGTTTTTCGCGTTTGCGTTTCCGTTTACAGCCACTGGGCGGCCCACTGCTTCAGCTCGTCCTCTTTGGCGCGGGAGTCGAAGCGCTTGCCTTCGTGAACTTTAGCGCCGGGGGCCAGCTCCTGCATGTTCTTGCCGGAGTCCCCCACGCCGCTGGTGCCGGAGGTGGCGAAGGGCACCACGGTCTTGCCCGTAAAGTCCGCGGACTCCATAAAGGTGTCGATGATGGAGGGCTCCCGATACCACCACACGGGGAAGCCCACGAAAATCACGTCATAGGGAGCCGTATCCGGCTTGGCTTTCATGGCAGGGCGGCAGGCGCGGTCCTTCATCTCCACGGAGCTGCGGCTGTTCTCATTGCGCCAGTCCAGGTCCGCGGACGTATAGGGCGTCACGGGCGCGATCTCGAAAAGGTCCCCGCCCACGGCGGCGGCCAGGCGCTCCGCCAACTTCTTTGTCACGCCGCTGGCGCTGAAATAGGCAACTAAGGCTTTCATTTGTATTACCTCCTTGAAATCCATTGCGTTTCACGCGGTTTTCTGCTAACATAGATATTGTACCACCAGGACCGGGACGGCGCAAGCGAAAAAGCGCGTTTTCCGGCGGGAAGCAGGAGGCGTATTTCTATGGAGCTGTTGGAAAAGCTGGACCCCCAGCAGCAGGAGGCTGTCACAGCCACAGAGGGCTATATCCGCGTGATCGCGGGGGCGGGCTCCGGCAAGACGCGGGCCCTGGCCCACCGCTTCGCCTACCTGGTGAACGAGATCGGCATCCTGCCGGAAAACATTCTCTGCGCCACCTTCTCCAACAAGTCCGCCGCCGAGATGAAAAAGCGCATCCGCGTTCTGACCGGGGGCAACGACACGGGATATATCAGCACCTTCCACAGCTTCTGTGTTTCCGTGCTGCGGGAGGATATTCACGCAATCTCCTACCCGAAGAACTTCATCGTGCTGGACAACGCCGACATTGACCAAATGCTGCAGCTCATCTATGAGGAGCGGGGCCTCAGCATGCGCCACATGACCTTCGGCGCTGCCCGGGACATGATCGAGATCCGCAAGACGGTGACGGACATTCTCTACTATGAGCCCATGATCGCCCTGTCCATCGAGGAACTGCGGCAGCGCTACCTGGCGGCGGAGACGCCCCGGGACGTCATCTTCTGGGGCTACGTTTATCAGGAGAAAAAGTGCTTCGGCCTGGATTACAACGACCTCATCAATTTCGTGTTGTATATCTTCTCCGTGAACGCAGAGGTGCGGCAGAAGTGGCAGGACAGGCTGGAATACGTCATGATCGACGAGTACCAGGACATCGACGAGCTGCAGTACAAGCTCATGCGGGCCCTCTGCCCCGGCCACGACAACCTCTTCATCGTGGGAGACCCGGACCAGACCATCTACACCTGGCGTGGGGCCAGCGTCAAGTTCATCCTGGACTTTGAAAAGGTCTTCCCCGCCGTGCGGACCATCATGATGAACACCAACTACCGCTCCACTCAGGAGATTCTGGACGCCGCCAACTCCCTCATCGACAAAAACGTGAAGCGGGTAAAGAAGAAGCTCCACTCCATGCGGGAGCCGGGGCCCCTCCCCGTTTACCACCACGCCAGGACCGCCCAGGCAGAGGCGGAGTGGATCGCGGATCAGATCAAGCAGCTCCACGACGCCGGGGCCGCCTATGCGGACTGCGCCGTGCTCTACCGGGCCCATTATCTCTCCCGGACCTTAGAGGACGTTTTCCTGGCCGAGGAGGTCCCCTATACCCTCTACAGCGGCGTGGGCTTCTATGACCGCACGGAGATCAAGGACGCTCTGGCCTATCTGCGCATGGCGGTGTATCAGGACGATCTGGCCTTCCTGCGCATAGCCAACAGGCCCAAGCGCAACATCGGGCAGAAGCGGATGCGCTTCCTGCGGGACTACGCCGCCGAAAAGAACGTCAGTCTCTTTGAGGCCCTGCGTCTCTGCGCCGAGGACGAGCTTTTCCGCTCCACCGGGGCACGGGCCTTCATCGACCTTATCGAGCGTTTTGCGGCTCTCGCCCGCGTGGCGCCCCTCAGCGAGCTTTTGAATCGGCTCCTGGATGAGAGCGGCTATGAGGCCATGCTGCGCCTGGAGGGCAGCCAGACCCGATTGGATGACCTGGCGGAGCTCAAGCAGGCGGCCCTGGATTATGAGCTCGGCTGCGGCGAGGAGGCGGGACCCGCAGACTTTCTGGCCCACGTGGCCCTCATGACGGGCCAGGACGCGGCGGACAGTAAGAACGCCGTGAAGCTCATGACTGTACACACTGCCAAGGGACTGGAATTCCCCAACGTCTTTCTCTGCGGCCTCAGCGAGGGCATCTTCCCCTCCAAAAAGACCAACACCCCCGAGGCCATGGAGGAAGAGCGTCGGCTGGCTTTCGTCGCCATGACCCGGGCCGAGGACCGGCTCTTTCTCTCCGAGGCCGAGGGCCGCAACCTGGACATGACGCCCCGCTACCCCTCCCGCTTCATCTTCGATATCGACCGGGACTGTCTGCGCTTCACCTCAGAACTGGATGCGGGGCTAGTGGACGAGGCACACGCCGCCATCCGCCTCTCCGCCGCCACCATGGAGGCCGCGGCTGGCTACGAGGGCTTTGCCGTGGGCGACAGGGTGCGCCACGCTGTCATGGGCGAGGGCACGGTAAAGGAGATCGACCGGGAGAAGGGCGTTTTCCTCATTCAGTACGACAGCCTCACCACCCCCCGGCGCATCAGCTTCCGGGCCAGGCTGGAGAAGATTTAGCAGGAACTTGTAAGGCGGCGGCCTTTGTAATATAATAGGCCAAGAAAGGAGAATGCGCTATGCTCAACGTGGTCATGCGGACGCGACTGTTCTGATCGCATGAAGCTATTGATAGATAGTTTCATGCCTTGTGGAAAAAGAAACTATTATATCAAGGAGAACGATCATGAACATTCAGGACAACGTGCTGAAGCACTATCTGCAAAAGGTTTATTTCTTTTTAGGGACCCCCTGCGGGGGCAAATCCACCACCGCCCGGGCCTTGGGAAAAAGGCTTGGCCTTCCCGTATATGGCGCGGATGAGCGCTTTTCCCGCCATTTAAAAGCCTCGGACCCGCGCTTCCAGCCTGTCATGAACAAGCGGTTTCAGAATGCGGACGAATTCTTTGGCCGCAGCGTGGCGGAATACGAGGGCTGGCTGCGGCAAAACGCCCGGGAACAGCTTGACTTCATCCTGCTGGACCTGATCCGTCTGTCCCAGGAGGGGCCCATCCTCTGCGACGGCAATCTGACGATGGAGGAAGCGATCCGACTGACGGAGCCCTCTCGCTGCGTCTTTCTTCTCCGTGACCCGCATAATTTGGCGGAGGAGTACGCCAGGCGCCCGGATCATCGGGATTTCTGTGAATATCTCAACTCCGCCTCGGACCCGGAGGCCGCCAAAAGGGCCGTCAACGAAACGCTGCTCGCGCTGAATGAGCGGGAGTATCACACCGTCAAGGAAAGCTCCTTTTTCTGGCTGGAGCGCAGCCCCGACAGAGGCGTGGAGGAAACAGCCGCACTCGTCGCGGCCCATTTCGGATTGACTGAGTAAGACCCCATAAAATTCTCCGCCCCACTCCGAAAGGAGTGGGGCGGTTTTCTTATTCCATATGCGCCAGGATCGCGGCCTTGCCGTCCTTTGCCATGCGCAGGTCGAGGCCCGCATCCGTTTTGCGGCGGCTCAGCTCCAGCAGGTCGCCCTCATAGCAGGAGGTGCGGAAAACCACGTCCATTTTCTTTACGTTCAGTTCCTTCAGCTCCGCGTTGGAGAAGCTGCCCAGCAGGGCCCGGACGTAGGCGATGTTGTTCACGTGCCCGCCCACGTCGATATCCGTGGAGCGGACCCGGTATTCGCCGTATTTGTCCGTGGGCTCAAAGCGGTCCGCCACCCGGACGTCGGGCTCGGACAGGGCAGATGGCCGGTCAAAGGTCAAATCGGTGGGATAAGTCTCCTCAATGGACTTCCCCGAAGTCGTGACATCCTCGATGAGAA
>CAMVOG010000053.1 GCA_947169005.1 uncultured Clostridia bacterium
GGAATACTGTATCGTCACCCCCGAGGCGGCGGAGACGGTGAATCGCGCCAGGCGGGAGGGCCGCCGGGTCATCGCCGTGGGGACCACGAGCTGCCGCACCTTGGAGGCCGTTTCCGCCGAGGACGGGAGCCTGCAGCCCTTCTCCGGCTGGATCAATATCTACATCTATCCCGGCTACCGCTTCAAGTGTATCGACGGCCTTATCACCAATTTCCACCTGCCCGAAAGCACCCTTATCATGCTGGTCTCCGCTCTGGCCGGGCGTGAGCATGTCCTGGCCGCCTACAACACCGCCGTGAAGGAGGGCTACCGCTTCTTCAGCTTCGGCGACGCCATGGTGATTTTGTAGGGAAGAGAGTAAACCCGTATATGTAAAACAGGCCCCCCGACAAACGTCGGAGGACCTGTTTTTCGCTGTTTTGCGCTGTGGCGGACGGCTTACAGACCGGCCTGCTCCAGCAGAGAGGGGACCTTGGACTCCCAGCCCATGGCCATGATGTGCACGCCCTGGCAGTAGGGCTTGCAGGCCTTGATGATGCGGGCGGCGATCTCCACGCCGGTGATGCCGGCCTTGGTCTTCTCCTTGTCGGCGCGCAGCTCATCGAGCATCTCGTCGGGCACGTGGACGCCGGCGACGTTGGCGTTCATGTACTTGCACATGCCGACGTTCTTGGGGATGATGATACCCAGCTGAACGGGCTTGCCGAACTGCTTGGCCTTCTCCATGAAGGCGATGAACTTCTCGGGCTCAAAGACGGCCTGGGTCTGGAAATAGTCGGCTCCGGCCATGACCTTGCGCTCCATCTTGGCCAGCTGGGCGTCGATGGAATCGCTGCAGGGGGAGACGACGGCGCCCTTGGCAAACTTCGGGGGCTCGCCCACCAGCTCGTTGCCGGCCAGGTCGTGGCCCTCCTCCAGACACTTGACGGTGTGCAGGAGCGAGACGGAATCCAGGTCAAAAACGGGCTTGGCGCCGGGATGGTCGCCCAGCTTGGTGTGGTCGCCGGTGAGGCAGAGGATGTTGTCGATGCCGAACATACCGGCGCTCAGCAGATCGGACTCCAGAGCCATACGGTTGCGGTCACGGCAGGTCATCTGGAAGATGGGGTTGAGCCCCTCGTCCTTCAGCGCCTTGCAGACGGCCAGGGAGCCGAGACGCATGACGGAGGACTGGTTATCGGTGACGTTGACGGCGGTGATATTGGAGAGGTACTCCTTGGCCTCCTCCAGCACGTGCTCGATGTGGATACCCTTCGGAGGGCCGACCTCAGCGGTCACGACAAATTCACCACGGTCAAACTTTTCAGTAATTTTCATTGTGTTTGTCTCCTTACGATTTACTGCGAAAGCTCCGCTTCCACAGTATATTTTGATTCAAGCGCCCGTTCCTCGCCCCTGAAGGGGCAACCGGAACGGATGCGCAAAAATCCCCATGCGCTGAAAACTTTCATGCGTCGTGGGACGGCCTGCGGCGCATGGGGATTTTATTAAGAGGTCGGTTATTCCTGCTTGAGATCCAGATCGGTGGCAAAGTTACGCACCTGCACGGGGCACTTCAGCGCGTCCAGACGGCCCACCTGGGTCAGGCGGCGCTGAATGCGCTCCCAGCCGCACTCCATGTTGGGGTCGACCTCGCAGTGGCCGTTCTTCGCGCCGCCGCACTGGCCGTTCACCAGGCTCTTGGAGCAGGCGGTGATGGGGCAGATGCCGCCGGTGAGGTTGAGGTAGCACTCGCCGCACTGGTCGCAGTCCACGTCCAGGGGGGTGACGCCCTGGTAGCCGGGCAGGGGATAGGTGTCGCAGCCCGCGTAGACCTTCTTGCCCTCCAGGTACTCGGAAACGGTCTGCACGCCCACGCCGCAGGAGAAGACGATCACCGCGTCGGCCTCGTCGATCATGGCTCTGCGGCGCTCCAGGCGGAGCTTCATGTTCTCGGGGTTGCAGATATAATCGGTGGTGAGGATGCCCGTGACCTTATCGGCCTCCAGCCATTCCTTCTGGAGAGCCTTGGCCTCCTCCTCGGGGAAGCGGACCTCCTTGCAGCCGTGGCAGTTGACGATAAAGACCTTGCCCGCGGCCAGAGAGTCGAGGGTCTCTCTATCCTTTAACTGAGTGATCAACATATTACTTCATCCCCCTCACAGCGTTTTTACCGGCCTTGATCTTCTTGACCAGCGGGATCTTGGAGGAGCAGATGTACTCGCAGCTTCTGCACTCGATACAATCCATCACGTTCTTGTCCTTCATGCCCTGCCAGTTTTCCGCGTCGGCATACTTGGAGAAGTAGAGGGGAGAAAGCTCCATGGGACATACGTCCACGCAGCGGCCGCACTTGATACAGCTGACCTCCTGGGAAACGTCGGGCTCGATGGCGATGACGCCGTTGGTAGCCTTGATGACGGGCACATTCAGCTCCGGCAGATCGATGCCCATCATGGGGCCGCCGGACTTGAAGATCACGTCGTCGTCCACGGCGCCGCCGCAATAGTCCACAAGGGCCTTGATGGGGGTGCCGATCTTCACGATGAAGTTGCCGGGCTTGCGGATCTTCTCGCCGGTAACGGTCACGACGCGCTCCACCAGCGGCATGCCGCACTGGATGGCGTCGGCAATGGCCTTGGCGGTGGAAACGTTGCCCACCACGCAGCCCACGTCAGCGGGAAGCCCGCCGCTGGGGACCTGACGGCCCATCACACGCTTGATGAGCATTTTCTCAGCGCCCTGGGGATATTTGGTGCGGGCGGTGACGACCTCGATGCCCTCCAGCTCCGCGGTCTTCGCGGTCAGAAGCTCGATGGCGTCGGGCTTGTTGTCCTCGATGACGATGATGCCCTTGGGGGCGTCCACAGCCTTCATCATGGCCTTCAGGCCGTAGATGACCTCGTCGGCGTAGTTCAGCAGGACCTGGTGGTCCGCCGTCAGCAGCGGCTCGCATTCGCAGCCGTTGAGCAGAACGGCGTCGATGGGCTTGCCGGGCTTGAGCTTGACGGAGGTGGGGAAGCCCGCACCGCCCATACCGACGATACCGGCCTCCTTGACGATCTCCACGATCTCGTCGGGGGTCAGCTCCTCCAGACTCTTGTTGGGCTTCACGGATTCGGCCAAGGTGTCTTTTCCGTCGTTCTTGATGACCACGGAGAGGACCTTGCCGCCCTTGGTGGGATGCAGCCGATCCTCCACCGCCAGCACGGTACCGCTGACGCTGGAGTGAACGTTGCCGGAGATGAAGCCGGCGCACTCGCCGATCTTCTGGCCCACCTTCACGCTGTCGCCGGCCTGCACCAGAGCGTTCGCCGGGGCGCCCGCGTGCTGGGACAGGGGGATAACGATCTCCTCGGGAGTGGGGAAGCGCACGAGGCCCGCGCCTTCGCTCAGCTCCTTCCGCTCGGAGGGATGCACGCCGCCGTAATAGCCGGCGAAGCGGCTGTCACGGATATCGGTCACGTACTTGTGGATCACGTCGAAGTTGACCTTGTTGTAGTCGCGCACCTGCACGGCCATCTTCTTCAGCTCGTCCAGGCGGCCCAGCTGAGCCAGACGGTTCTGAATCTTCTCCCAGGCGCAGTCCTTATCGGGGCTGACCTCGCACTTGCCGTTCTTCGCGCCGCCGCACTGGCCGTTGATCAGGCTCTTGGAGCAGTCCACGATGGGGCAGATGCCGCCGGTCATGTTCAGATAGCACTGGGCGCAGGCGTCGCAGGCCTTCTTCGTGAGGGCCATGCCGTGATGGCCGGTGTAGTTCAGAGAATTGGCCCCGGCGTAAACGGGCAGGTCTGTCAGCTCCGCCACGGTCTGGATGCCCAGGCCGCAGGAAACCACGAAAACGCTCTTGGTGCCCTCGGGGATCGCGTCCTTCAGCTTCTTCTCGGTCTGGCACTTGTTGCAGAGGAAATCGACCCGCATGGAGCCCGTAACGGTCTTTCCCTGCTCCTCGGCCAGCTTGACGAATTGGGCGCAGTCCGGCTCGTCCATCGTTTCAAATTCCTTGAAACATTTGTTGCAGGCTACGACGAAGACGTTGTCCGTTTCGGCCAGAAACGGCGATAGCTCGTCGATCGTCTTCAGCCTGTACTTCGTATAGTTCTCCAAAGATTCACCCTCCTTAGTGGAATGATTCGCGCAGCCGCCCGCGTCTGCCCGCCGCTGCACCGGCGGAAAAAGCGGCGCGGGAAACTGAAATCTGCATTTCTGCACTATTTTAGTTTATCATATCACGCGGCGCTTTTCCAGCATAATTTGCGCCGCATATCAAAATATTTTTACCAAATCCGCCGCCCTCTGCCGGGCAAAGACCGTGCAAAATCAACAGGCAGAGGAAAATGCCCTGGCGCTGCCGGGAAAGGCGTGTTATACTGAAACAAAAAAGATAGATGGGAGGAATCGAAATGAACGCTGCGGAAGTGCTGAATACACTTGATCCCGCAGACGGTTCGGGCATAGTCCGCGCCCTGCTGGAGCAGGGCGGCTTCCTCTGCGCGGGGGTCCTGGGCCTGGACGGGAGGCCCTGGGTCGCGCCCGTGCCCTATTGCATGGAGCGGGAGGGAGCCCTGTGGTTCTCCGCCGCCAAAAACGAGCCCTTCTACACGGCCCTGTCCCTGCGCCCGGAAACGGAGCTTTGCCTGCCCCTGGAGAACGGCGGCAGCCTGCGGCTCAGCGGCAAGGCGGTGTTTTCCGAGGAAGCAGAGGTCCTTTCCGCCTGCCTCGCCGCCAACCTCGGCCTGCAAGGGCGCTATGCGGGGCGGGAGGAGTATCTGATCCCCTTCTGCCTGACGGAGGCCCGGGCCACCCTGCGCCTTGAAGCGGACGCGGAGGAACGCGAGTGGCTTCTGGGCACGGCGGAAAGCGTTCTGCTGGGGCCGCGGCTGAAAAAGGATAAGGAGCTGCGGGACCGGATCGCCTCTCTGCTGCGGCGGCGGGAGGAGCGGCCCGAAGAGTGGCCGGAGGGAGAGCTGGGCCTTGTGACCGACGGTGCGCTGCTGCTCTTCGCGGAGGCGGCGAAGGCTCTCTGGCCCCGCCTGGACGTTCAGCCCATGGAGCTGGCCGCCCGCTATGAGACCTACGACGAGCGGGAGCGCTACGTACTGCTGGCCAAACGGCTTTACGGCAACGTGACGGTGGACAAGCCCGAGCAGCTCACGGAGCTGCTGAGCCCGGACACCCTGCGCCGCCTGCTGGAGGAAAGGGGAGAGTAGCCGTGAAAACGATCAACGCCGCGGGGCGGGAGCTCAGCCTTTACGGAGAAGGCGGCCCGCTGATCCTGCTGTTGGGCGGCGGAGAAGCCGGGGACGCCATATGGAGCGAAACGAAAAAGCGGACTGCTGCGCCCCTGACCCTGGCGCTGCTGCCCGTGGAGGATTGGGACGGGGCCCTGTCTCCCTGGCCCGCGGAGAAGATCTTCCGTGGCGGCAGGGATTTCTCCGGCGGGGCGGGGGAGACCCTGTCCTTTCTGGAGCGGGAGCTGCTGCCTGCGCTGACGGAGAGCCTGGGCCGGGCGGGGGAGGCCCCCTGGCTGGCGGGCTATTCCCTGGCAGGGCTCTTTGCCTTGTGGGCCCTCTTTGAGAGCGATTCCTTCGCCGGGGCCCTTTCCGCCTCCGGCTCCCTCTGGTATCCGGGCTTTGCGGACTACGCCGCCCGCCCCTTCCGCCCCAGGGCGTTTACCTCTCCCTGGGAGATAAGGAAAGCCGCACCCGCAACCCCGTTATGGCAAGAGTGGAGGAAAACACCCGGGCCTTCTTCGCCCGCTGTCAGTCCGAGAGCATCCCCACCCGCTTCGACCTAAACCCCGGCAACCACTTCAACGAGCCGGAAAAGCGCCTCGCCATGGGACTTGCCTGGATCGCGGAGGGCTGCGAGCCTCCCGCCCCCTGAGCCCTACTTTTCGATGACTGTATTCCAAACATAAAAATATGCAAAATTCGTATTGTATTTTATCTGAAATTTTATTATAATGTACTTGAGAAAGTTTTGGCTTTCTCCTATGACCCGCAGGCAAATGAAAATGAAGATAGATCAGCGAAGAGAAAGGACAATGCCAAATGTATCAGTTCAAGCCTATCAATGAGCGCATTGCCAGAATGCGCGACAGAGTGCGTGACCGGCTCATCGTGGCCGATCCGGTGAAGGCCCGCCTCTCCATGGAGGCCCAGGCCATCTACGCCAACTTCCCCCCTGTGATCCAGAGCGCCATGGAGGAGTATTACATCATCTCCAAGATGCCCATCGACATCGTGGAGGATGAGTATTTTGCCGGCGACGTGGGCAACAAGGGCTGGGGCGCCGCCAACGGCATGATGTGGGTGATGGTGGATATCGAGCACACCTGGCCCATCGGCGAGGACGGCCTCCATCACGCTCCCGACGACGATCCCCTCTATTCCCATCAGAAGCTCGCCATCTCTCCCGAGGACCTCAAGGAAATGAAGGAGCTGATGATGAAGCGCTACAGCAACGGGCTGAACGTGAGGCCTGAGCAGTGGCTCCCCGACGGGGCCAAGGAGATGTTCGCCCTGGAGGCCAATGACTACGGCCGTCCCGGCGGCTTCCCCGTGATGCTGCCTCCCGGACATCTGACTCCCGGCTTCCAGAACATTCTCAAGAAGGGCTACGGCGCCATCCGCAAGCAGGCCCAGGATTGGCTGGACGCCCACTACGGCAACGTCATGGGCGACGATATGGGCAAGTATCTCTTCTATTCCGCTGCCCGCGCTGCCTGCGACGGCGCGATCCTGCTGACCCGCCGCTATGCCGACAAGGCCCGCGAGAAGGCGGAAACCGCCCCCACCCCGGAGCGCAAGGCCGAGCTGCTGGATATGGCGAAGGGCCTGGACAACATCGCCGAGGGCACTCCCAATACCTTCTGGGAAGCCTGCCAGATGACCATGCTCTATCACATCTTCCTCATGATCCACAACGGCCCCGGCGTCACCTCCATGGGCCGCTTTGACCAGTACACCTGGCCCTACCTGAAGAAGGAGCTGGACGAGGGGACCATCACCCTGGAGCGTGCCCAGGAGCTGGTGGACGCCTTCTTCCTCAAGCTGAACATCTTCTTCGGCGGCGGCTTCGGGAAGACGGCTCAGACCGCCGGTATCGGCCACGTGGGCCAGCACACCACCATCGGCGGCACCATCCCCGAGACGGGCGAGGACGCCGTGAACCCGATCTCCTACATGGTCCTCGAGGCCATTTCCCGCCTTAAGCTCCATGAGCCCACCGTCTCCCTGCGTATCACCAAGAACACCCCCAAGGAGATGTGGGACCTGGCTATGGCTACCTCCATGACCGTGGGCGGCCTGCCTCTGCTGCAGAATGACGACGTTATCATCCCCGGCGTCGTGCGCGAGCTGGGCTTCTCCCTGGAGGACGCCCGCAACTTCGCTTTCATCGGCTGCCAGGAGATCACGGGCTCCGGCAACGACTACCCGGCCCCCAACGGCTCCTCCATGGGCCACAACGGCATGTATTGGTCCATCGCCATCACCATGGCCATCAACAACGGCATCAACCCGATGAACGGCCGCCAGGCCCCCGAGTGCGCCCGCTCCGGCTACCTCTATGAGATGAACAGCATCGACGAGGTCCGCGCCGCCTTGAAGAAGCTGGCCACCTGGCTGCTTACCTGGTCCGCCACCCTCAACAACTACACCGAGTATGAGTTCCCGCGCCTCTTCCCGTTCCCGAACCTCTCCATCTCCACCGAGGGCTGCATGGAGAGCGGCAAGGACGTGTCCCAGGGCGGCGCGAAGTACAATTCCTACGGCGGCACCGCCACCGGCCTCGCCACCGTGGCCGACAGCATCACCGCCATCAAGTACATGGTCTTTGATAAGAAGCTGGTCTCCGGCAAGGAGCTGCTGGACGCCGTTCTGGCCAACTGGGAGGGCTACGAGCCCCTGCGCGAGCGCATCATCCGCGAGGTGCCTCATTACGGCAACGCCGATCCTTACGCCGACCAGGAGCTGAAGTGGGTCATGGATCTCTATTATGAGATCACCCGCGCCTTCCATAACACCCGCTGCAAGGTCTACAAGTGCGGCATGTTCGGCGCCGCCGACCATGTGGCGCAGGGCGAAATCACCTGGGCCACTCCCGACGGACGCAAGACCGGCCAGCCCATCGCCGACGCCATGAGCCCTGTCCAGGGACGTGACGAGAACGGCCCCACCTCCGTCTTCGTCTCCTCCTGCTGCTTCGATCACAGCCGTTATATGGACGGCATGGCCGTGAACCTGAAGATCCATCCCACGGCTCTCACCGGCAACGACGGCATTGAGAAGCTGGAGAACATGACCCGCACCTACTTCGACGAGGGCGGCATGGAGGTCCAGTACAACGTGGTGGACGCCAAGACCCTGCGCGAGGCCCAGAAGCACCCCGAGGAGTATCACAACCTGGTGGTCCGCATCGCCGGCTATTCCGCTTACTTCGTGGATATGACCGAGGCCATGCAGAACGACGTGATCTCCCGCGCGGAGCACAGCCTGTAAAACAATAAAGCGATCCCGAAAAGGGGGCGCGGCCTTTGCCGCGCCCCCGCGTATATCAAGACGCTGCAGGAGGATAGCATGAAATGAAATTTCTTGAGGATATGATCCTCACCCACGGGGAGGTCCGGCCCGGCGGCATCGTGAAGGTGGACAGCTTTCTGAATCACCAGATCGACTGGAAGGTTTACCGGGAGATCGGCAAGGAGTTTTACCGCCTCTTTCAGAACGATGGCGTCAACAAGATCGTCACGGTGGAGGCCTCCGGCATCGGCCTGGCCTGCGTGGCTGCCCAGAGCTTTGAGGTGCCCGTGGTCTTCGCCAAAAAGTCCAAGACCTCCAATATCGACGCGGACCTTTATTCCGCCCGGGTCCATTCCTTCACCCACGGCAACGACTACACCATGGTTATCTCCCAAAAGTACCTGGGTCCCACGGACCGGGTGCTGATCATCGACGATTTTCTGGCCAACGGCCAGGCAGTTATGGGCCTGCGCAGCATCCTGTCCCAGGCCGGGGCCACCCTCTGCGGCGTGGGGATCGCCATCGAGAAGGGCTTCCAGGAGGGCGGCCGGCTCCTGCGGGAGGAGGGCGTCAGGCTGGAAAGCCTGGCGATCATCAAGGCGATCGGCGAGGACGGAAGGATTAGCTTTTAGGAAAAAATCCGCTGCTTCCTGTGTGAAGCAGCGGATCTTTTTATGCAAATCTCACCACGTTCCAGCTCAGAGCGGGCAGGCGGATCGGGCCCTCCGTTACAGGGACGGTCCGGGGCTCTACCTCATGAGGCGCGGCGGCGGTGTTCACGGCCTTCACGTCGTCATGGTGCAGCACGATATGCTCCACAGGTCGCAGGGCCCCGAAGGCCCTCAGCTCCGTTTCCAAAGCAAAATCCTCCGTCAGCGAGCGATTCACGCAGAAGAGGGTGAGGCTTCCGTCCTCGCCCAGCACGGCGGCGGCGTCCACATAGGGGACCTCGTCGTAGTCGGCGCAGGCATAGGTCGGGCTCGTTACCAGGGCGTTCAGCGCCGTGCCCCGTCCGAAGCGGGAGGCGTGGAGGAAGGGCCAGAAGATGGTCTGGGCCCAGGCCGCGCCGCCGTTCTCCGTCATGATGGGGGCGATCACGTTCACCAGCTGGGCCATGCAGGCGATCTTCACCCGGTCCGCGTTCCGCAGCAGGGTCATGAGCATGCTGCCCACCAGCAGCGCGTCCTCAAAATTGTACACGTCCTGCAGGAGGGGGAGCCCCGTGCCCCAAGGCTGCGTTTTCTTGATGTCCGCGTCCTGCCCGTTGGAGTGATACCATACGTTCCACTCGTCAAAGGAGAGCATGAGCTTCTTTTTGCTGTGGCGCTGGGCCGCGACGCTGTCGCAGACGGCGGCCACGGACTTGATGAAGGCGTCCATGTCCATGCTGCGGGCGAGAAAGCCCGGCGTGTCCCCGGTGGGGTTGCCGTAATAGCGGTGGAGGGAGATATAGTCCACGGTATCGTAGCACTCCTCCAGCACCTCCCGTTCCCAGGCGCCGAAGGTGGGCATTTCACTGGAGCTGGAGCCGCAGGCCACCAACTCAATGGAGGGGTCCACCCATTTCATGACCTTGCCCGCCTCATTGGCCAGCCGCCCGTATTCCCGGGCGGTCTTGTGCCCCGTCTGCCAGGGCCCGTCCATCTCGTTGCCCAGGCACCAGAGCTTGATGCCGTAGGGCTCCTTGGCCCCGTGACTCTGCCGCAGGTCCGAGAGCCGGGTCCCGCCCGGGTGGTTGGCGTATTCCACCACGTCCTGGGCCTCCTGGACGCCCCGGGTCCCCAGGTTGATGGAGTACATGGGCGCCGCCCCCGCCTTGCGGCACCAGCGGATGAACTCGCCCATGCCGAAGGCATTGGGCTCCGTGGTGCACCAGGCCAGATCCAGCCGCGCGGGCCGCTCGGCCACTGGCCCCACGGAATCCTCCCAGCGGAAGCCGGAGACGAAGTTGCCCCCGGGGTAACGCACCACCGGCACCCCCAGCTCCTTCACCAGGGCCAGCACGTCCCCGCGAAAGCCCTCCTCGTCCGCCGTGGGATGGCCCGGCTCGTAAATGCCGCCGTAAACGCAGCGGCCCAGATGCTCCACGAAGGAGCCGAAAAGCCGCGGGTCCACCTTGCCGACGACGTAATCCTTATCCAATATGATCTTTGCCTTTTCCATCCTCAATCCTCCGTTCTGTCGTCCGGCGCAGAGCTGTAGGTCCGCTTTACCCGGCTGCCCTCCCGATTCTCGTTCCACTTTACGCGGAAGAAGCGGAAATCGCCCGGCTCCAGCATGAAAATATCAAAGATCGTTTCCGGCTCCTCCCCGAAGGCCCGCACCTGGCTGGGCTGGAGCTCCGCCCCGGTGCGCAAGTCCACCAGCGCGTCCGCCACGCCCCGGCAGACCAGCTTCAAGGCGCCCCGGCTGAGGCCGCCCACATAGAGGTAAAGGCCGACGACGTCCCCCTCGTAGGGGAAGAGGGAGACCTGGCTGGGCCCATCAAGATAGCAGGGCACGTCCAGGGCAAGAACGGAGCGGATCACCCGCCAGATAGGGGCGGGCACGTCGTACAGCAGCCCGTATTCGTCGGGCACGACCAGGGTATAGAGCTGCCCCTTGCCATAGGGGTCCCGCAGCAGCAGGGGATAGTTTTCCTCGCCCACCACAGCCTTGCAGAGAGCCCAGGTGGTGTTGTTCCGATGCTCTAAGAGGGGAAAATCCATCTCCCGGCGGGAAAACCAGCTCTGCTGGGCCATCATGCCGTCCTCGATAAATTCATTGGTCCGGAAGCGGCGGCCCCGGAAGCGGATGGAGCTCATGTCCTCAATGCCGCGGCCCAGGGCCCCCAGCATAAAGCCGGAGGAAACCACCGCCCGGCCCCCGGCGGCGACGAAGCCTTTGAGCTTTTCGATGATCTCCGGGTCCTTCAGCGCCTGGGCCGTGAGGAAAACGGATCTGGAGCCCGTGGGGAAGTCCGGCGTGGGCTCAAGGGGGATGCCCATCATGCCGAGAAAGTCCTCCAGATGGTCCTCCCCCTGGGCGTTGGGAGGCAGATAGCAGGGAATGCCCAGGCAGTCCCCGGCATTGTCCAGCAGGGCGT
>CAMVOG010000054.1 GCA_947169005.1 uncultured Clostridia bacterium
TGGCGGACGTGGCGGCGGTCTGCTATCTGATGGACAAGCTGGGCCTGGAGAGCTTTGCCGCCTCCCCTGTCCATGTGGGCAGCGGCACGGTCAAGGCCGCCCACGGCGTTCTCTCTGTCCCGGCCCCCGCCACGGCGGAGCTGCTGCGGTGCATCCCCATCTACGGCGGCGAAATACAAGGCGAGCTCTGCACCCCCACCGGCGCGGCTCTGCTGCGCTTCTTTGGCCGCAGCTTCGGCCCCATGCCCGCCCTGCGGGCGGAGGCCCTGGGCACCGGCATCGGCAGCCGGGACTTCGGCCGCTGCAACTGCCTCCGGGCCTACCTGGGGGAGAATGGTGCCGCCTCGGACGGCGTGGTGGAGCTGCGCTGCAATCTGGACGACTGCACCGGGGAGGAGCTGGGCTTTGCCCTGGACCGGCTTTTTGAGGCCGGGGCCGTGGACGCCTGGTTCACCCCCATCTACATGAAGAAAAACCGCCCCGCCTGGCTTCTCAGCGCTCTTTGCAAGCCCGAGGACGAGGCGGGGGTCACAGCGGCCCTGTTCCGCCACACCAATACCCTCGGCGTCCGTGCCTCTGATTGCCGCCGCCGCGTCCTCACCCGTTGGGAGGAGACCCGGAACACCCCCCTCGGCCCCGTCCACTTCAAGCTCTCCGAAGGGGAAGGCGTCAGAAGGGAAAAGCCGGAATTCGACGACCTGCGCCGCATCGCGGAGGAAAAGGGCCTAAGCCTGGGGGAAGTCAAAGGGAGAATTTGCAATTAGCAATGTGCAATTCTGCTTCAGATAAACGAAAAACACGCCGTTTTGCGGCGTGTTTTTCAATGTCCTGTTACGAAGTACAACCCATTATGCATTATGAATTATGCATTATTCAAAGAACGCGACCTTCCCCGTGTGGGTGTCATATTTCGCGCCGAGGATCAGCAGCTCGGGGAGCTCCCGGAGGACCTCGTTTTCCCGCAGGCGCTTGACCGTGTGGCGCACGTTCAGGTCCTCCGCCAGACGCACCAGCGCGTCCCCGGAAAGACCCTCGTGCCTGGCCTCGTCCACGGAGGGCTCAATCTCCCGCAGAATGTGGGCCAGGTAGCCGTGGACGCCGCCGTGCTCCTCTACGGTGCTGGCCACGGCCCCGCAGTGGGAGTGGCCCATCACCAGGATGAGCCTGGTGCCCAGGTGCTCCGCCGCGTATTCCGCGGAGCCGATCTCGTAATCGGAGACTACGTTGCCCGCCGTGCGGATGGTGAAAATCTCGCCCAGGCCGCAGTCGAAGATCAGCTCAGGAGGGACCCGGGAATCCGAGCAGGTGAGGACCGTGGCAAAGGGATGCTGCCCCTTCTCGTCCAGCTCTGCGATGTCCTGCAGACGGATTGGCTTGTCGTACTGCTCGTGAACGTATTTTTCGTTTCCGGCCTTCAGCCGCGCCAGCGCCTCAGACGCAGAAATCGGATTCATGCTTTCTTACCTCCATATTCAGTCTATAGACAAAGGCAAATGCAAAAGGAGCCGTTCAGCTTTGCATGGGGGTCTGTGAGGGGGAGGGGACTCCCCCTCACGTTTTGATCCTTTTGCTTCTTTGTGCCGACACCATGTCGGCACAAAGAAGCCGCGCCTCGAAAGAAGCGCGGCTTCCGCGTTGATAGGCTTATGCCTTTTCCAGATAGGTGATGCCGACGTAGTGATCGTGCTCGGTGCTCTCGCCGGTGTACTTCACGGGCTTGAAGCCGTCGAAGCAGATCTCAACGGTGAACTTGGCGTTCTTCGGCAGGCCCTCGACTTCCCAGTCGCCGGCCCAGTTGGTCTCGGTCTCGCAGGTCTCGCCGGTGGCCTCGTTGGTGAGCTTCACCTTCGCGCCGATGCAAACCTCCTCCAGCTCCTTGGGATAGGCAACGGTGCCCGCCAGGAAGCGCTTGGGGATGTTCAGATGCACGACGCTGGAGCCCATATCGCCCAGGCACTCAAGCTGCGTGACCTCGTTGGCGGCGATGAGCTTGGAGATGTTGCTCTCGGGATCGGCCAGGTCGCCGAAGACCAGCGCCTGGTTGGGGCAGGCCTCGACGCAGCGGGGCTCAAAGCCGGGATAATCGGGATCATCCAGCAGCTCGGCGCACATGGTGCACTTCTGGGGGATGTTCAGCTCCGCGTTCCAATACACGGCGCCCACGGGGCAGGCCTCGGCGATCTGCTTCTGGCCCACGGCCTTCTCGGGGTCGATGATGACGATACCGTCCTCGCGCTTGTAGGCGGCGCCGTTCTTGGCGGCCTTCACGCAGGCGGGATTGTCGCAGTGGGAGCAGGGGGTGGGGACCGTGGCGGTCTTCACACGGCGGGGATTGTCGCCGCGCTCCCACTCCACGATGTTCATCCAATACTGGCCGAGCTCAGGCTGAGCCTTGGACAGGGCGGTATCCCAGCCGCAGTGCTCGTCCTTGCAGGCCATAAAACAGGCATAGCAGGCCATGCAGCGAGCCGAGTTGATGGCGATGCCGGGTTTCTTCATAGGCTGCTTCAGCATGATCAGACGGCCTCCTTTTTCATCAGTTGTTCTTTCAGCCACTCTTCGCGCTCACCGAAGAGCAGGTCCGCCTCCATGGAGGTGCGGATGGGACGCTCGGTCTCAAGCTGCTGCTTGTCGACCTCGTCCAGGATGTGCTCCCAGCCCTGGCCGTAGTTCGGGTCGGCCTCGACCTTCTCCACGTTGATGTTGCAGCTGTAGGGGGACATGGCGGGCACGTAGTCGCCGATCAGACGGCCGGGAACCAGCACGTTGATGCTGCCGCCCTTATCCCAGCTCTTGTACTTGCCGTACTGGATGGGATTGTAGATACCGGAGGAGGTGTAGGCGTGAATGGTCTGTGGCCACAGACGGTAGGTGACGCGGGCCACGCAGAGGCAGGAGCCGCGGTCATTGAACAGACGCACCACGTCGCCGTCCTTGATGCCCTTCTGGGCGGCCAGATCGGCGTTGATATGGCAGACCAGGTAGGGGTTGCCGTTGATGATCACGCGGTTTTTCGGGATCTCCCACAGCCACTTGGCATGCTGCTGGAAGTGGGTGTGATAGTCGAAGCGCGGGTGGGGGGAGATGAGGCCGAAGGGATACTTGTCGGCGGTCAGGCTCTTGAAGCCCTCCCAGGAATCCTGATACTGGGGGATCGGGCGGCGGGCCTCGTCGTCAGGCTCCCAATAGGTGAGGGACTCGGAGACGAACTCGAACTTGCCGGAGAAGGTGCCCAGCAGGTGCTCCTCCTGGAAGACCTTGTGGTTCATGGTGTCACAGGCGCGGTTCTCGGCAAACCAGTTGAAGCCGGGGTAACGGTCCCAATTCTCGTACAGGCCGGTCTTGGGATCAATGTCCTCCTTGTTGTTGGACACGGGGATGACATAGTAGCCCTTCTTCTTGAAGTCCTCCCAGCTCATGGCCTTGGGCAGATCGGAGAACTGCCAGAAGCGCTTGGCCCACTCTTCCTCGGTGCGGCCCTCGGTGAAGCGCTCGCCGAAGCCGAGGCGGGCAGCCACCTGAGAGAAGATCCAGAAGTCGCTGCGGGAATCCCACAGGGGCTCGATGGCCTTATCCTGGTAAACGATCATCTGCCAGCTGTTGCCGGACTCGGAGTGAGAGCAGTAGCCGCCCAGACCGGAGGAGCCGACCTCACCGATATCGGTACGCTCGATGTTGGTGCAGGCGGGCAGGATCACGTCGGCGTGACGGGTCTCGGGAGTGAAGTAGATATCCTGGTTGATAACGAACTCCAGCTCGGGGCTCTTGTACATCTTCGCCCACTTGTTGGTGTCCAGCATGGTGCCGAAGAAGGAGCCGCCGTAACGCCAGAAGGCGTGGACCTTGTTGCAGCCGGGGGCGGGGTAGACGTGGCGGGTGAACTCCAGATCGATACCACCGCCGCAGAAGCCCTCGCCCAGCCACTCATAGTGGCCGTCCAGGATGGCGTCGGGCACGTTGGGCCGATACAGCACCTGGGTCACGGGGTTCACGGGAGCGTCGTCGCAGACGGGGTACTTGGCGATGGAGGCCAGAGGATCGGAGTAGCCGCCGAACCAGAAGTTGTAGTTCATGGGGCCGCCGCAGGCGGGGCTCCAGAAGTTGCGGCCGGGCTTGCCCATGCCCTGCATGGCGAAGAGCAGCACGATCAGACGGGCGTACTCCGTGCCGTTGGAGCTGCGGCAGGCACCGCCGAAGCCGCCGCGCATGCCGGAGCCGCCGGTGGTGACGGTGCTGGCCCAGCGGCGGGCGATGGCCTTGATGTCCATGGCGGGCACGAGGGAGAGCTCCTCAGCCCACTGGGGGGTCTTGGGGGTGCCGTCGGGGCCGCGGCCCAGGATGTGGTCAGCGAACTCCTGGAAGCGGTGGCCGTGCTGACGGACGTATTCCTTATCGTAGGTGCCCTCGGTCAGCCACACATAAGCAATGGCCTCGAGGATTGCGGCGTCGGTGCCCATGCGGGGGCCGATCCACTTATCCGCGTGCTTGACGGAGGTGTAGTTGTTGAAGGGATCGATATAGATGAACTGGATGCCCATCTCCTTCATCCACCAGCGCCAGAGGGCGGATTCCTGGGCGGAGTAGCCGCCGCGGGAGGTGTCGGGGTCGGTGGACCAGCAGATCATGGTCTCCACGTTCTGCATGGCGCTCTCCAGCATATCGTAGGGCTCGGGACCGCCGAGACGCCAGTAGTAGCCGTAGGTGTGGGGAGTGCCCCAGTGGAAGCCTTCCCAGGAGTCCGGGTTATCCGCGATGCGGGTGTAGCCCATCATGGAGAAGAAGCGGTTGAAGAGGGAGATCTTGTAGCCCACAAGGCCCCAGCTGTGGTGGGAGGGGGTGCAGGCGGTGATGGTCTCCTTGCCGTAGGTCTTCTGCAGACGCTTGATCTCGCGGGCCACCAGGCTCAGGGCCTCGTCCCAGGAGGCTCTGCGGTAGCCGGACTTGCCGCGGTTCTCGGTGTTGCGGTTCTTGCCGTCGGGGGTCTCCACGAAGTCCTCACGGATCATGGGGTACTTCAGACGGTCATAGGAGTAGGTGCGCTCCTTCTCGCAGTAGCCCAGCAGGGACATGGTGAACTTGCGCTGGGGGGTGTATTCCTTGCCCCGGGCCTTGATGACCCAGCCGGGGGTATCGTCATCCGTGAAAACGACAGGACGCACACGGCGGATCACACCGTCGATGGTGTGGATCGTCATGGGGCCGCCCACGCCGATGCTGTGGGAGATGCGCTCCACGGGCTTGTTCATTTTATCAGCCATAGCGTTTTATCCTCCTCAGACGTTTACTTCAACGAGCTGCTTGGCATAGTCGCTGAAGGGGTCGATCTCGACCATGGTGCCCACATACTTGCCGTCCTTGCGCTCGAAGGCACGCATGTTGAAGTCCTCCATCACGGGGATCCAGAAGATACGCCCGTCGGGACCCTGGTAATGCTTGCCCAGGTGGAAGCGGTGCTGCAGCATGTCGTTGCCGAAGGCGTCCGTCTTGCGGGCCTCGGCATAGTGCAGGTTCAGGAAGCTGGGATTCACGGTGCCGTACTTCTCCCAGCGCATGGGGCCGATATCCTTCCAATCGTCGGTCATGGAGCGCATGGTCTCGACGATCACGTCGTAAACGTCCGTGCCGGGCATTCCGCAGCCCTCGAAACATTCGTACCAGACGCGGTACGCGTTCATATGCTCGCTGGGATGGCCCTTGAGCATGTCCTTGATGTGCGCCACCAGCTCATCCTTGGTGAACTCATAGTTCTTGTCGGGCAGGCGCAGCAGATATTTCTTTTCCAGATTCACGTTCCTAACCCTCCTTACTTGTTGTCGGCCCACAGGGCGGCCTTGTCCTCCAACGTGCCGGTGCCGCGGGCCTCGCCGTAACCGTAATTCCAGTCGGTGGGCAGCTCCGCGGTGGCGGTCAGCGTCAGAGAATCGGGATAGATCAGGATGCCGGTGCCGTAGTGCTTGCAGCGCAGCTTGCAGAAAGCCAGCTTGCGGGCCTCGGCCTCGTCCTCGGCAATGACCCAGCAGCGGCCGGGAGCCTTGAAGAGGTTTTTCGGCTCGGTGGCCTTCTCCAGCAGCTTGCGGGTGATCTCAAAATAAAACTTTTTCATTCTGAGCCCTCCTTAAACCATGCGGGTGTTGGGGATGACCCCGCCCTTGAGCCAGGGATCATACTTGGAGAGGAAGGCCGCGTCGTCGCCTTCCAGGCCGTACTCAATGAGCTCGGTGGGGTGGACCCACTTGAACTCGTCGTACACGCCGGTCTGGGGCTCGGACTGCCACTTGTTCACAGCCTCATAGTAGCTGTGCCACAGGGCCTTGGTGTGGGTGTCATGGGTGATGTTGCCGCAGGCGATATGCTCCACGGTACCGTCAGAGGGCATCTTGCGGCCGATCATAGCCAGCTTACCCACGACGATCTTCATCCCCAGCTGCTCCCACGCGGCACGCTCGCAGGCCTCGGGGGGGATCTCATTGGTGCGGACCTTGGTGGTGGGGAACTCCCACGCGCCGCCGTTCTTCTTGCAGATCAGCACGTCGCCTGTGGGGCCGGCGTGGTGCTGGATCAGCACGGAAACAGTTTTCATTCTCGTCTCACTTCCTTTAAAATAGGATTTTACAGGGTGTACTGGTTCGGCGCCGCGACGTAGCCCTCGGCCTCCAGCTCCGCGCCGACGCGCTCTCTGAACTGGCGGACCGTTTCCTGCGTCACGTCCCGGTCGATGCGCTTGACCTCGGTCTCGCCGTCATAAGCGATGACCCATTCGGTCAGCCCTCTGCGGGTGCTTCGGACAAAAAACTTGTAGGTCTTCATCTTGCTTCGTCTTCTCCTCCTTTTTCTTCCGCTTGTTCCTCCCCGCCGGGGTCCATGAAGTCCACGTCCTGCATGAAATCCACGTCCTCCACGGGGAGCTCGCCTATGCTGTCCAAAAGATTGATTATTCCGCGCTCAGCCGCCACCATGACGCCCATACGGTCCATGTCGGGGCTGAACTCGATCTCAAAGAAATGGTCCGCGGCGCTGTCCAGATTCTTGAACATGGCCCGGTTCCTCTCATTGATCTCAAAAGACTTGTGGCGCCCGTCCTCCGCGTCCAGCTTATGGATGAAGCACTGATACTCTCCGCGATAAATGAAGAGATACATCAGCTCCTGGCGGGAGAGAACGGCGGCCATATTGCCCTTCTCCACCGAGCGCATGAGCTTTTCCCCCTTCTTCTCCAAGGGCCCGATGCGCACGTCGTTTTCATGCCCTTTTTCGGGCACGTAGGACTGCCGCGGAGTGTTGGCCCGCCGCTTCTGCTTGTCCTTTTTTCCGGACATAGACGCCTCCTTTCCGGCGCAAGGCCATAAGATAGCAGAGTACCTATATATAATAATCTACTTGGCCTCAAATGTCAATGGCGAATTAAGGGAACGGGGAGCAGCCTCCTGAGACCCGCTGCCCCACTCTCTCAAATGTAGACAGACTCCCCGCTCCGCGGAGGTTGCCCCGGGATCGCGCGTCCTTTATAATATGGGCGTAAACGTTTACGAGAAAAACGAAGCGGAAAGGAGCATCACCCATGGAGATCAAGGATATTTTAGCCGCCAACATCCGCCGCTATCGGCTGGAGCGGAAATACACCCAGCGGGAGCTGGCGGATATGCTGGGCGTCTCGCCCAAGACCGTCAGCAAATGGGAAACGGGAGGCGGCGTGCCGGATACCCTCCAGCTCGTCCCCCTGGTGGGGGCGCTGTCCGTCAGCCTGGACAAGCTGCTGCTGGACCCCGGCCCTCCCCCGCCCCAGGACTGGAAGGACGTGTTCGGCCGCGTCACCCGCTATTACGGCATCACCGCCGAGCAGGTGGCCATGGCCGCGGAGCTCACGGAGGCCGAGGCGGAGGCGGCCCTGGCCAACGACCTCTCCGCCATCCCGAAGGAAAAGCGGCAGCTGGCGGGCATGGTCGTGGCGCTGCTGGCCCAGACTCTCCCCATGTTCGTGGAGAAAAAACACATTCTGATCACGAATCTCTGGTGCCGCCTGCGGGACGAGTGCGGCCTCAGCTATGAAACGGTGGAGAAATACGCCCTGCTGCCTCCGGGAAAATTCAAGCTGCTCATGGAAAAGGGCAAGGACCTGCTCCCCCGGGAGGAGGAAAACCTTTTCGTCGCCCTCTTCGCCCTGGAGCGCATTTTCTTCGGCGCCGACTGCTTCCCCTTTGAGTAACCGAAGTCGGTAAACGTGTGACAGAGCCATTAAAGATATGACAAAGAGAAGTTTGCTCATTTTTCTTGTAGTCCTTTGTTTGCCTGATTGCAGTGATAATAAAACATAGTTCGCCCGCAGACGAGGCCTATGCTTTCTTTGCCTCCTTCGTGGCGGCGGAGGAGCTGGAAAAGGCCGCGGAGGGGCTGCTTTGGCACGACCCAGGCAACGGCGGGGATGCGGTGGAACTTAAATACGCTGATAAACTCAAACTGTCGGAACGGCGCAGCGTATCCCTTGCGCTGACCGGGTGTGAGAATGGCCTGCTCTCCTTCCGTGTAGAAAACACCGGTGAGATTGCATTTGAGCCACCTCAAGATGCCGTACTCCTGCGGGAGCTGGGCGGGGTTTGGTACCGGGTACCCGGTCACAGCGGTTTTCCCAAGCTCTGGGCGGAGCGGTCCTTTGTCAAAGGACAGACGCTGAGGCCCGGAGAGAGCTACGGGGACAAGCGAGAGCTCTTTTTCGGCACGCTGACCGGGACCAAAGCGGGCGGCATGGTGCTATACACGCTTCCCAGTGGAAGTTATACGCTCTTTTATCCCGCTAGAGCGGAGGAAGCGGTGGAGGAGCGGGATGGGAAGCGCGTTGCATTGGGCGCGGGCCTGCTCACCTTCACCCTCGTCAATGCTGCCAATCCAAAGCGCTACCTGCTGTACGAGCCCTCCTCTGAGGCTTTGCAGGAGTTGTTCGCCTCGGTGGAATACAGCATAGAGAAGTGACAATGGAGAAGGGCAAGGACCTGGTCCCCCGGGAGGAGGGAAATCTTTTCATCGCCCTCTTCGCCCTGGAGCGCGTCTTCTTCGGCGCGGACTGCTTCCCCTTTGAGTAGCCGAAGCCGTTGAACGGATAAAATAAATCGCGGGCGGCCCCATCTGGCCGCCCGCTTTTGTCTTGAAAACTTCCAACTTTTTTAGTAAAATGAAAATATAGAAACGCTTGAATAAAAGAGGTGTTTGCCGTGATCGACCTGACGAAGCTGGAAATCTATCGGGAAAACAATCGGATCGAGGCAAAAAAAGCGCTTGGCGGCCTTCCTCACAGCATTTGGGAAACCTATTCCGCTTTCGCCAATACCCTTGGCGGGATCATCCTTCTCGGCGTGGAAGAATACCGCGACAAAACGCTGCATACCGTCAATTTGCCGGACCCGGAAAAGCTCGTTAAGGAGTTCTGGGACTTGGCCAACGACCCCAAAAAAGCGAGCGTAAACATCCTGTCAAGCAGAGACGTGACGATCGAGACGGTCAATGAAGACCGTATCATTGTGATCAGAGTCCCCCGGGCGGACCGCAGCTATAAGCCGGTCTACGTGGACGGCAATCCCTTGAACAGCTACAGACGCAACGGCGAGGGAGATTATAAATGCACTGCGGAGGAGCTTCACGCCATGTTTCGGGACGCTTCCGTTAAAACGCAGGATATGCTGCTGCTGAATGAGCTCGGGCTGGACGTAATCAATACGGCGAGTCTGCATGCCTATCGTCAGAGAATGCGTTTGTCCAGGCCGGGTCACGTCTGGGAGGGGCTGGAGGATGAGGAATTCCTGCTGAGGATAGGCGCGGCAGGCATTGGAGAAAACGGGAAAAAGCATCCCACGGCGGCGGGACTTCTTATGTTCGGCAATGAGTATGAGATCGTAAGGGAATATCCGGACTATTTTCTGGATTATAGGGAGAGATACGACGACGTACATCGCTGGACGGATCGGCTGACCTCCTCCTCCGGAGAATGGAGCGGCAACGTATTTGATTTTTTCTTTCTCGTTTATAATAAGCTGTCCCTGGCGTTGCGAAAGCCCTTTGAGATGAACGGGATCTATCGGGTGGATGATACGCCCGTTCATCAAGCTCTGCGGGAAGGCCTGGCAAACTGCCTGGTCAATGCGGATTATTACGGCAGACAGGGCGTGGTCATTATCCATAATCGCGGCGAGATCCGTATGGCGAATCCGGGCAGCTTCCGAATTGAGCTGGCAGCGGCAAAAAGCGGAGGCGTTTCCGATCCGCGAAATGGGGCCATGCTGAAAATGTTTAATCTGATCGACATCGGTGAACGGGCCGGAAGCGGCATTCCGAATATTCTCCGGGTCTGGCGGGAGCAGGATTGGGCTGAGCCGCTTTTCCTGCAGAGCTTTGAACCGGAGCGGACCGTTTTGATCCTGCCCCTCTCAAAAAAGGACGATAAAAAAGGGACGATAAAAAGAGACGATAAACGGGTGCCGATAAAGACGGAAACCCAAAAAACGCTCATCGTCGATTATTTGACGGATCATGCCGACGGAACGACGGCGGAGCTTTGTGAGCTCCTTGGAGTAGGGGCCACGCGAGTCAAAAAGCTGATCCATGAATTGGTAGAGGCGGAGATCGTGGTGCCGGAGGGTAAAAACCGGAATCGGCACTACAGGCTGAAATCATAATAAATCGCGGGCGGCCCCACCGGGCCGCCCGCGCCTTTTCATCTAAAAACTAAAAGCTCAAAGCTATTTACATGATCGCCTTGCCCTCGGCCAGCAGCCGGTCGTAATTCTTCCGGCTCTCCTCGTAGACGCGGCGGCGGATATAGGGGTCCCGGGCGTCGCAGATCACGCGGTTGTCCGCGCCGATGCCGGCCATGAATTCCGCAATGGCCTTCTCCTTCTCCTCCTCCGTGGCCTCCGGGTCCACCTGGGGGCTGTGGGTGAAGATGAACTGATCGCCGTACTGCCGCTTCAGCCCGGCCTTGTCGTTCAGGGGCTGGCCGCCCCAGGAGTCCATGTGCTCCTCAATGAAGATGGGCACCAGCTTTTCCACCTTGCCGCAGCAGTGCAGGTCCCAGTACATGCCCAGGGAGTGGACGTATTCGCCCAGCTCCCGGGTGTAGGGCAGCAGCATTTCCCGCACGGTGGGGACGGAGAAGAATTCGCTCTTCTGGGTGCCCCAGTCGTCGTTGAAGTTCACGATGTCGGGGTTGAACCACTTCTTGCAGTTGGCGTAGAATTTCTTATGCACGTCCGTCACCGCCCGCAGGAAGCGGTGAACGGCCTCCTGCTGATCCTCGTCGATGAGGGCGACCAGGGCATTGTCCACGTCCAGCACGGCGATCAGCCGCTCGAAGAGGCAGCCGGGCACGGCGATGTAGGTGGCCCGGTCCGGGCGGATCTTATCCTTGTTCCGCTCGTAGCAGCCCTCCCAGTCCCAGGTGTCCGGGTCCGGGGGCGTCACATAGTCCTCCCTGTGCTCGATGTCCTTCACCTTGGGGTTGCCGGGCTTCACC
>CAMVOG010000055.1 GCA_947169005.1 uncultured Clostridia bacterium
TGATCTGCCCCTCCTCCGGGGCCGTGGCAGCGGGAGCGGGGGCGGCCGCGCCGCTTTCCAGCTCGCTCAGAATGGCCTTGGAGCGGCGTATGACGCTCTCGGGGACCCCGGCCAGCTTCGCCACCTCCACGCCGTAGCTGCGGTCCGCCCCGCCGGGGACGATCTTGCGCAGGAAGATGACCTCGTCCCCCCGCTTCTTCACGCTGGTGTTGAGGTTCCGCACGCCCGCGATCTCCCGCTCCAGTGCCGTGAGCTCATGGTAATGGGTGGCGAACATGGTGCGGGCCCCCAGCTTCTTCGGGTCGGCGCAGTATTCCAGCACCGCCCGGGCAATGGCCATGCCATCGAAGGTGGAGGTGCCCCGGCCGATCTCGTCCAGGATCAAGAGGCTGCGGGGCCCCGCGTTTTTCAAAATCTCCGCCACCTCGTTCATCTCCACCATGAAGGTGGACTGGCCGGAGGCCAGGTCGTCCGAGGCGCCGATGCGGGTAAAAATGCGGTCCGTGAGGCCGACGCGGGCGGAGCGGGCGGGCACGAAGGAGCCCAGCTGGGCCATGAGGACGATGAGGGCCGTCTGGCGCATATAGGTGGACTTGCCCGCCATGTTGGGGCCCGTGATGATGGCCACGCGGCTGCCTTCTAAGTCCAGCAGGGCGTCGTTGGGTACGAAGAGGGTCTTTTTCTGGCTGACCTCCACCACGGGATGGCGGCCGTCCTTGATGTCGATGACGCCGGAAAGGTCCACCTCCGGGCGGCAGTAGTTGTTGGCCGCCGCTGTCTCCGCCAGGGAGCAGAACACGTCCAGGGCCGCCACAGCCTCCGCCGCGGCCCGGATGCGGGGGGCCTGCTCCGTCACCTTCTGGGCGGTGTCGGCAAAGAGGCGGTATTCCAGCTCCGTCACCCGGTCCCGGGCGGAGAAGAGCTGCACCTCCAGGTCCTTGAGCTCCTGGGTCACGAAGCGCTCGCAGTTCACCAGGGTCTGCTTGCGGATGTAATCGGCGGGCACGTCCTCGCTCTGGCTGCGGGGGATCTCGATGTAATAGCCAAAAACCTTGTTGTAGCCGATGCGGAGCTTCTTGCCCGTGCGCTCCCGCTCCCGGCTCTCGATATCCGCCACGGCGCCCTTGGCGTTTTTCGACAGGTCGTTGAGGCGGTCCACCTCCGGGTCATAGCCCCGGCGGATGATGCCCCCCTCCCGCACGGAAACGGGCGGGTCCTCCGCGATCACGTCCCGGATCAGGGCGGCCACGTCCCCCAGGGGGTCCAGCTCCGCGATCTTCTGCAGGGCGGCGCTCTTCACGCCGGAAAGCTGCTCCTTCAGCGCCGGGAGCTGCTCGGCGGCGGCGGCCAGGGCCGCCAGGTCCCGCCCGTTGCCCACGCCGAAGGCCACCCGCCCGATGAGGCGCTCCACGTCCCCGATCTGCTTGAGGCACTCCCGCAGCTCCCCCCGCAGGATGGTGCCGGAGAAAAGCTCCTCCACCGCGTCCAGCCGCCGGTTGATGCGCCCGGCGGAGAGCAGGGGCTTTTCCAGCCAGGAGCGCAGGAGCCGCCCGCCCATGGCGGTTTTCGTCTTATCCAGCACCCAGAGGAGGCTCCCCCGCTTTTCCTTGCCCCGCAGGGTCTCCGTCAGCTCTAAGTTGCGGCGGGTCTGATAATCCAGCTCCATATAGCTGCCGGCGCTGTAGACCGTCAGCGTATCGAAGGGCAAGGCGTCCGTCTTCTGGGTCTCGTGGAGATAGGCCAGGAGGCCCCCCGCCGCGGCGAGGAGGACGGGCTTGTCCTCGTTTCGGGCAAGGGCGTCCGCCCCGAAGTGGGCGCTGAACAGCTCCCTGGCCCGCAGGGGCTCGAAAAGGGCCTCGTCCGTCTGGCAGGGGCAGCGGAGGCGCTTGGTCAGCAGGGTGCGCAGCTCCTTGTTTTCGGCGGCGGCGGGATTCAGCAGCACCTCCGCCGGGGAATAGCGCACCAGCTCGTTGAGCATATGGCCGGGGGCGTCGGGCCCCGCGAAGGCGGCGGCCAGAAATTCCCCCGTGGAGAGGTCCGCGAAGCAGACGGCCCCGCCCTCGGGCGCGGCGCAGACGGTGCTGATATAGTTCTGCCGCCCCTCCTCCAGCATGGACTGCTCGATGACCGTGCCGGGGGTGATGATGCGCACCACGTCCCGGCTCACCAGGCCCTTGGCCAGGGCCGGGTCCTCGGTCTGCTCGCAGATGGCGACCTTGTAGCCCTTGGCCAGCAGCCGGGCCACGTAGCTCTCATAGGCATGATAGGGCACGCCGCACATGGGCGTCTGCTCCTCCTGGGGCTTGCCCCGGTCCCGGGTCGTGAGGGTCAGCTCCAGCTCCCGGGAGGCGGTGTAGGCGTCCTCATTGAACATCTCGTAAAAGTCGCCCAGGCGGAAAAAGAGGATGCAGTCCGGCAGCTCCTCCTTGATTTTTAGGTATTGCTCCATCATGGGGGTCATTTGAATCGGACCTTTCTGCGGGTGAAATAGCGCGGGGGGAAAATAAATAATAAAAAATAAGAAATAAGAAATAAAAAACGGGGTGGAAGATAAAAGATAAGAGATAAGGGATAAGAGATAAAAGATATGGTTTGTCATCCTGAGCGTAAAGCAAAGGTGCTCCGCTTTTATGGCTCCGTGGCTCGCGTTGAGATCATAGCCTCGTATTCCGGGTGCTCGGCCAGGGCCTTCTTTACGGCGAGCTCATAGCCCACGGCCATGCAGTGATCGTAGAGATCGTCGAAGTATTCACGGGTCCTGACCCCGCCCAGGGCCTCCATGATCTTCCAGGAGGCGGGATTATCCAGATTCGCATCCAGCAGGGCCGTTTCAATGCCGTGCCGGGCGCAGACGCGCAGAGCCAGATAGAGCTGGAGCTTGCCGAGGCCCCTGCCCCGCTCCGTGGGGCGGATGCCGTAGCCGATATGCCCGCCGTTCTGCCGCAGGGCCTCGTTCAGCGCCAGGCGGATATTGCACATGCCGACGATGCGGCCGTCGCTTTCCCTCACGAAAAAGAAGGTCCTGGCGGGCACGCGCTCCTCATCGGGCACGCGGGTATAATCGGCCTTGAGCTTGCTGAGCCAGCCCTCGTAATCCTCCGTATATCCGTCCAGCCCGCCGGTGCCGTTGATCTCCGAGCCGTATGCGCGGAATTCCTCGATAAAGGCGAGGGCGTCAGCCTTGCGCTCCGGCCCGGGGATTTCAAAATAGTACGTTTCCGGCGTCATGGCTGTTCTCCTTTTGATGTGCTGTGTTGATTATGATGCGGTGCGTCTTATAGCCTGAACTCACTGCCGCTGAGCTTCAAAAGCAGCAGGGCCAGGACGACGGCAGCGGGGATGAGGGCGGCGACGAGCTTCTGGGCGCGCTTGGGGAGGAAGGCGGCGATGTAGAGGACGATCTGCGCAAGGCAGAAGAGGGCCGCCAGGAGATACTGAGGGAAGCCCGTGAGGCAGGCCGAGGCGCAGTCGAAAAGCGTATAGCCCAAAAAGGCGAGGACGGGCGAGAGGATAAGCACGCTCAGCCAGTTCCTTTTCGTGATGAACCAGCCCACGAAGGCCCCGGGGAGGGTCAGCACCGTCCAGATCAGCCAGGTCTTGTAAAAGCTGAAAATGCCCCAGCCCAGCCAGGAAAAGGGAACCTGAAACAGATAGATCAGCGGCTGGCTGACGAGGAAAAACACAAAGGTTTTCAGCGCGGCCTCCAGGGGCTTCCGGCAGTTGGCCATGATGAGGACGGCGAAGAGGACCCATGCCTCCAGATACACGCCCATCCGCTCGAAGGAGCTGTTTTTGAAAACGGGCACGATCAGAAAGACCGCCGTCAGCACCGCCGCGCCCACGGCGAAGAGGATCACCCTCGGCCAGCTCATATTCAGCCCGCCGAAGAGCTTATTCAAAAACCGCCCGGAGGCGTTGTTCTTGTCGTTCATGTGCAAATATACTCCCAAGAAATATCTTTTATTTCTTATTATTTATCTTTTATCTTATCTCCCCCGTGAGGCTCCAGGTCGTGCTGCCCGTGATCGTCACGTCCGCGAAGCGGCCCACCAGCTCCGGCCCGCCTGCCAGCTGCACCAGGCGGTTGCAGGGGGTGCGGGCGGTGAGCCTGCCCTCGGCGTTGACGCCGTCTATCAAAACGCGGTAGTCCTTGCCCACGTGGGCGGCCTGGGTCTCCGCGGAGATGCGGCTCTGGGCGGCCAGGAGCCGGTCAAACCACTTCTGCTTCTCCTCGCGGGTGAATGGGTCCGGCACCCGGGCGGCGGGGGTCCCCTTCCGGGGGGAATAGATAAAGGTAAAAAGCATATCGAAGCGCAGCAGCTCCACCAGGGACAGGGTCTCCTCGAACTCCGCCTCCGTCTCGCCGGGGAAGCCCACGATCACGTCGCTGGTGACGGCGACGCCGGGGATTTTCTCCCGGAAGCGCTCCGCCAGGGCGATGTACTGCTCCCGGGTGTAGCCCCGGTTCATGGCCTTTAAAACCCGGCTGGAGCCGGACTGGAAGGGCAGGTGGATATGGCGCTCCACCTTCTCGCAGGCGGCCATGGTGTCGATGAGCCGGGGGGTGGCGTCCTTGGGGTGGCTGGTCATGAAGCGGACGACGAACTCGCCGGGGAGCTTGTTGATCTCCTCCAGCAGGTAGGCAAAATCGTGGCCCTCCTCCAGGTCCTTGCCATAGGAGTTCACATTCTGGCCCAGGAGGGTGATCTCCTTATAGCCCAGGTCCACCAGGCGGCGGGCCTCCTCCAGCACGTCGGCGGCCCGGCGGCTGCGCTCCCGCCCGCGGACGTAGGGCACCACGCAGTAGGAACAGAAGTTGTTGCAGCCGTACATGACGGAGAGCCAGGCCTTCACGCTGCCCGTGCGGTAGCTTGGCAGGCCCTCCACCCGCTCCCCGTCGATCTGCCGCACGGCGAAGACGCGGCCCTTGTGGGGCGTAAGGGTCTGCTCCAGCAGCTCGGGGAAGCGGTAAAGCTCATGGGTGCCGAAAACCAGGTCCACGATGGGATAGGAGCGCTTCACCTTCTCGGCCATATGCTCCTGGGTGACCATGCAGCCGCAGAGAGCGATGAGCTGGCCGGGCTTGGCCCGCTTGGTATGGGTCAGGGCCCCCACGTTGCCCAGCACCCGCATTTCCGCGTGCTCCCGCACGGCGCAGGTATTGATAACGATCAGGTCCGCGTCGGTCTCGCTGTCCGTAAAAACGTAGCCCATCTCATGGAGCATGCCCCGCAGCTTCTCGCTGTCGGCCTCGTTCTGCTGGCAGCCGTAGGTATCCACCATGGCCAGGGGCGGCTCGGCCAGGGCGGCGTTGGCCGCCGCCACGCGGGCCATGATCTCCTTCTGCCGGGCCAGTTCCCCGGCGCTGATCTCTTTAAGCGGATAGGACAAAAGGCAGCTCTCCTTTAACTGTTGAATGGCTCACGCGCCGAGGCTCTCGGCGCTGAAGCGCGCGCCCTCCCGGCCAAGCTGGGCCGCGCCGATATGCTTCTGCACCTCGTCGGCCAGGTCGATGTAGACGAGCTTCGCCTCGCCGTAAGACTTGCCCGCCAGGTCGCGGTAATGGTAAATGGGGTCCGAAAGGCTCCAGCCCTGGGTGACGTTGTGGAGATAATAGGCGTAGAAGCTGCTGCCCGAGAGGGTGTAGCTGATGGCCGTTGCCACCACCAGGTCCCCGTTCAGATCGTAATAGGGGGCGTAGCAGGCGCTCTGCGCGGCGGCCCCGGCGCGGCGGCTGCGCAGCTCCGCCAGGTCCTCCTTCAAAAGGGCCGTGTAGTCCCGACCCAGGGCCAGGGAGGCGGCGTACTCGGGGTCGTTCAGCTTCGCCCGCTCGGCCTTCACGGCGGCGATGATGCCCGTAAGGGAGGTGTCGCTGTGGGTATAGTCGTAGGCCAGGAAGAGGGCCGCGCCGAAGCCGCCGGGCCAGCCGCTCTCCCCGGCGCGCTGGGTCAGCTCCCCCTGCCAGAGCCCGTAGGACTCCGTGGGGGTGGTGGGATAGAGCCCCGTCCCCTCCGGGCGGAAGCTGCCCCGCTCATAATACTGATAGCCCGTGGAGTCGCTGAGGGCCAGCTCGTAGACGCTCCCGTCCAGCATGACCTCGTTGCGCACCTCGTAGGTGCTGCCGTCGGGCCTGGTGTATCGGCCCGTGTGGGACCACCAGCCCCGGAGCCGGGGTAGCAGCGCCTCCGCCGTGATGCCCTCGTAGGCGGCCAGGGCGGGGGCGATGGGGTCCTCCTCCGTGCGGACGAAGCGGACGGGAGCCCCGCTCCCCTCCCCGATCAGCAGCACGTCCCGCGCGGGCATGGAGACGGAAAGGGCCTCGCTCTGCCCCTCGGTCCGCTCCCGCCACAGCAGCTCGCCTGGGTATTCCAGCCGCTCAAAGCGCAGGCTGAGGGCCCCGTCCGTGAGGGCGTAGCTGCCCCGGCGCAGGCTCGTCAGGCTCCGGCCGCCGCTCTGGGCCGTGACGGCGAGGGAGGTGAAGCGGTCCCCGGTAAAGGACCAGGCCCGGCTCCCGTCTTCTGAGATCCAGCGGCCCTCCAGGACCGCCGTACTCAGCAGGGGCGGCTCCACGGGGGCGCCCGCCAGGCTCTCGGAAAGCGTCACCTCCCGGCCCTTGAGCTTCAGCCCCAGGGCCTTGAGGGTCATGATCGCGGCGGCGCCCCGGTCAAAGGGCCCCGCCGGGGGCGTGAGCCCCAGGCCCGCGGCAAAGCTGAGGGTGTCCGCCCAGTGGAAGTCCACGGCGCTGGCGTAGCCCAGGGCCCGCAGCAGGAAGGCGGCGTACTGGGCGGCGTCCACGGCGTTCCCGCCGCCGAAGCGCCCCTCCCCCACGCCGTTGGTGAGGCCGTTGGCGTAGGCATAGCCCACATGGGCCGTGGCCCATTCGGGCACGTCCGTAAAGGGCAGGCTCCAGCTCCCGGCCAGGGCCTCCCCCTCCTTGCCCAGCAGCCGCACCAGCATGGTGACAGCCTCGGAGCGGTTCATGGCCCGGTCCAGCTCAAAGACGGGCGCGCCCGCCGCGTCCTCCCCCGTGCCCCGGAAAAGGCCCCGGGCATAAAGGGCCTCCGCCGCCTGCTCCGCCTCCTCCGAGGCGGCCAGGGCGGTGGGCAGCAGGCCGAACAGCAGCAAAAGGGCCAAAAGGCCCGCAAGCAGTTTTCTCATGGTCGCATCCTCCATAGATGAAGGGATTTTCTGTGCTGAGGGTCTATAAGATACCAGTTTTTATTGTAGCACAAGCCAGGCGGAAAAACAAGCACAGGCGAGGGCCAAAAAACCACTCGCCTGTGAGAAAAAGCAAAAAGTAAAGAAGATAAAAGATAAGGGATAAAGGATAAAGGATATATTTTATATCCCCCGGCACAGCTCAAAGGCCTGGAAGACGGCGTCGCGGATGTCGCCGGAGGCGGCGGCGTCCCCCACGATGTAGAAGCCGCTCTCGGGGCAGGCGTGGGCGAAGCGCAGGGCGTCCTCCGCCCGCGGGCGCAGGCCCACGGCCATCAGCACCGTGTCGGCGGGGATGGTCCTTTGCTCCCCGGCGGCGTTCTCGGCCAGCACCTCCCGGTCCCCGATCTCCAGGAGCCGCCAGCCCAGGAGCCGGGTGATCCCCTGCTCGGCGCTCATGCGCTCCAGGTCCCCGAAGGAGCCGTTCTTCATCAGGTCCACCTTCTCGGCCATTTCCAGCACCGTGACGCGCTTGCCCTCCATGGCCAGGGTGAGGGAAGCCTCGGTGCCCACGTGGCCGCCGCCCACCACCACGACCTCCCCGCCGCAGGGGACCCGGCCCAGCTCCGCGTCCGGGGCCCAATGGACGTGGGGCTTCTCCGCCCCGGGCACCGGGAGGATCACGGGCTCCGCCCCCACGCAGGCCAGGATCACGTCATAGCCCTCCGCGGCCAGCAGCTCCGGCGTGGCCTCAGTGTTCAGCAGGACCCGGGCCCCGCAGTGGGCGGCGAAGGCCTGGAGGTATTTCAGATAATCCCGCAGGTCCGTCTTGAAGGGCGCGCCCACGGCGTCCAGCACCCGGCCGCCGATCTCGCCCCGCTTCTCATAGAGCGTGACCTCGTGGCCCCGTTGCAGCAGGTCCTTCACGGCCTCGATGCCCGCCGGGCCGCCGCCGACGACGGCGACCTTTTTCCTCACGGGGGCCCTGGGCAGCACCCCCTCGGGGTACTCGGCGTAGCGGCCCCACATGGGGTTGACGGAGCAGAGCTTCGCCGTGTGGGGGCTCGCCAGGCGGAAGCACTGGCAGCGCAGGCAGGGCATATGCTCCCACTCCCGGCCCTCGGCGTACTTCTTCGGCATGTCGAAATCCGCGTGGAGGGGGCGGTTCATGGCCACCATGTCCGCCGCGCCGGAGGCGATGATCTCCTCGGCCATGGCGGGGTCCTTGATGGCCCCCACCACGGAGACGAAGAGCTCCGGGTAGGCCCGCTTGATGGCGGCGGCGAAGGGCACGTTCAGCTTCTGGGGCATGGTGTAGTTGCTCATGAGCCAGCGCATGTAGACGGGCTCGCCCCAAAGATCGTGGAGCCCCGCCGAGACGTGGAGAATGTCGATCTTATCCTTGATACAGCCGATGAAGCGGATGGTCTCGTCCAGGTGCATCTGCTCCGGGGCGATCTCGTCGGCGGAGAGGCGGTACTCGATCACGAAGTCCTCCCCCACCGCGGCGCGCACCGCGTCCAGCACCTCGCAGGCGAAGCGGGCCCGGTTCTCCAGGCTGCCGCCGTACTCGTCCGTGCGCCGGTTGTAGAGAGGCGAAGCGAACTGGGCGATGAGGTTGCCGTGGGCCCCGTGGATCATGCACATTTTCATCCCCGCCTCCTTGCAGAAGCGGGCGGCCCGGGCGTATTTTTCCATCGTGGCGCGGATGTGCTCCCGGTCCATCTCCCGGGTGGGGATGGGGGCGCGGCCCAGCAGCTTCGCCCGGTTTTCCTCCGCCTTGGTAACGAAGGACGAGCAGCTCCAGGCACCCAGGCCGCCGATGCGCTCCGGGGCCGTGTCCTTGCCGTTGTGGGTCAGCTCCAGGGAGCCCTGGGCCCCGTAGACGGCGCACATCTCCGCAAAGCGCTTGAGGGGCAGCACGCAGGCGGGGTCCGAAATCTGGAGCTGCCCGTCCTCGTCGCTGCTCTCCGTAATATCGATGGTGCAGTTGCCCACGGTGCAGACGGCCGCGCCGCCCCGGGCATACTGGCGGAAGCGGGCCACGAAATCATCCGTCACGAAGCCCCGCTCGTCCCCGGCGAAAAAGCAGCCGGGAGGGGCCTGCTGCAGGCGGTTTTTGAACACGACCCCCCGGATCACGAAGGGGTCGTAGACATGGGGATAGTTGGACATATTTGACAGCCTCCTTTTTGGGGGGAAGGGGGGATTGCAAAATAAAAAATAAAAAAAATTTACTGAGATAAAAGATAAGGGATAAGGGATAAAAGATAAAAGATATAGTGCGTATCGGGATTACTCGGCAACGCTCAAAACAACACGCCAACCCGTAGGGGCGCCCTTTGGGCGCCCGCCGGTGGTTCGGTGCAACAACCTCATTTTCAGCGCCTGGCGGCGCTGGCGTCCTGCGGACGCAGGCGGCCAAAGGCCGCCCCTACGGCGGAGCTGACTAAAGCCGATACGCGGAAAAGATATTATTTCGGGTCTGCGCTGTGGGGAAAGCAGTACGCCGGGCCGCAGGGTCCAAGGTGTGGGCCCTGAGCCCTGTTCCCTGAGCCCTGCTGCCTGAGCCCTAAGCCCTGAGTACTAAGTACTGAGTACTGAGTACTATGCCCTGCCTAAAACACGTACGGCCCGTGGCCGTTTTCGTCCCTCAAATCCGCCATGTCGGCGGCGTTGACGAAGATCTCGCCCTTGAACTCCCGGAGGGTCTTCCAGTAGCCGCCGGGGGCCTCGTTCAGCTTGACGCCCTGGCGGATCATGTCCTCCCGCACCAGCTTGCCGTCCAGCTCGCGGACGGCGGCGAGGCCCCGGTCCAGGAACATGGCCGCGCCGGTGCCGGCGGCCTGGCCCATGCCCATGCAGGCGGCGATGATGCGCACGCAGCCGTTGGCGTGGTAATCCGCGGAGAAGCAGCGGCCCGCCACCAGGAGGTTGTCCACCCCCGTGGCGATGAGGCTGCGGAAGGGCACCTCGCAGTACTCCCGCGGATTGGTGCGGATCTCCCAGGGCAGGGGGTCCACAAAGGGATGCATGTTGTAATCCCGGTCCACGGGCATATGGCGGCAGACGGCGGGCTCGATGGGCTCCGCCGCGTGGATATGGCGGTTGGCGGTGTGGTGGCCGGGGGTGGGCACGTGGGCGTCAAAGACCTCCGCGTGCTGCCAGATGCCGTCCTCAAACTTGCGGGCGGCGGCGATGTCCGTGGCCTTCAGCACGTACTCCCCGATGACCCGGCGGCTCTCCCGCACGCCGTTCATATTGGCCAGGCTCGTGAGCTTGGCGTTCTCGAAGCCGCCCACGTACTTATTGAGGAAGTCCACGAACCAGAGGACCTTCCGGTGCTGGTCCACGATCTGGCGGGTCAGATCCACCACGTCGTCACAGTGGCAGTCGAAGGTATGGGTGGCGTCCAGGGTCACGTCGGTGCAGGTGGGGTCGCCCGGCATGGCGTAAACCAGGTAGCCGGGGCTCAGGAGCTCGTGCAGATCGCCGTTGGCCATGGCCTTGTGCTCCTGGTGGACGATGAGGCTGCAATGGCGGGGGTCCGTGGGGTCGCACTCGTCGCTCTGGCGGAAGGCCCGCTCCGCCGCGTAGTAGGCTTCCAGGTTGACGTAAGACAGCTTGAAGCCCATGGTGACGGACTGATTGAGGCCAAGGAACTCCGCGTTGCCCACCTCGTAGGGGCAGCCCGCGGCCACGGCCAGGTCCGCGTCCCCGGTGCAGTCGACGTAAACGGGGGCCTCCAGCTCGATGCGCCCGCTCTTGCAGTAGGCGATCACCCGGCGGATGCTGTCGCCCTCCTTCTCCACGTCCACTACGTGGGTGCCGTAGAGGATGCGGGCCCCGCTCTGCAGCACCATCTGCTCCAGCATCACGCGGCCGTATTCCGGCTCCACCACCGGCAGGTGGGCCCGGATGGTGGCGTGGCCCTCGGCGTCCAGCCGGTCCAGCCACTCCTTCACAAGGCCGTCCACGCAGCCCGCGATGCCCGTGATGTAGCCGTTGGTGACGAGACCGCCCAGGCTCTCCCGATATTCCAGGAGAAAGACCCGCTTCCCGGCCCGGGCCGCGGCAATGGCCGCCCCGGCTCCCGCGACGCCGCCGCCGCAGACCACCACGTCCGCAAAGAATCGTTTGGCAGTTGAAACCATGCTCCGTTCCCCTTTTCTTGTTAAGATTTTATTACAGTATACCGCGCCGGGGCGGGAAATGCAAGAGAGCGCGAGGCGGGAAAGGCGAAGGGTGGGGAGAAGATAAAGGATAAGGGATAAGAGATAAGGGATAAAAGATATCCTGCGTATCGGTTTTAGTCAGCATGCCGTAGGGGCGGCCTT